>NZ_MDAW01000037.1:0-13392 GCF_002875385.1 Vibrio sp. 10N.222.52.B12
CCGATTTACGCAACAAAGCCCCGAATTAGTTAAACCATGCATATCTGAAAAGATTTTCAGGTCAGCAAAATCGCTATTATCAGTTCCCAAGAAAAAGCTTCCGGTGCAACTTCCGTCTTTGTCGAACAAAGAAACTTGTCCCTCTGGGTTTACTGGTTCATTTTCAAACTGCAATGAATGAATTGAAAACGTCGCTACTACTTCTTTGGAGTGCTTAAGCATGATTGAAACATGCTTATACTTGATGATCCCTGTAGCTTCATTGCCAATGGCAAAAACAAACGATGGTTTTTCTTCTGGCATGAATTTCCCCAAATAAAACTAACTTCAAAACCATGCGAGTGATCCGAAACCAATTCAATTACATTGTTACTATAGTCATTAACCACTCGCATTTACGATGCACTAGTTAACAAAATAACAATAAACCCCACCACACCATTAACCTTAAAGTTGAAATGGTTAATAATACGCCTGATTGCACACTGGCGCGGAGGCATTAATGCAAAGCAAAAAAAACAAGACATTTCTAAGGTTCTCGATAAGTCCTTCACCATCAGTTTTAATGGGAAACCCATTCCGACGGTTGAAGGCGAGAGTGTATTGAGCGCTTTATTGGCTTCAAACATTCGTCAGTTGCAACTGAACTGACACGCTTCGGTATTCATACCACCGTCATCGATGAAGCTCCTAAAGCAGGTTACCAGAGTAATGCGTCTTTTATTGATTTAAAAACTCAGACAAGAGTGCTTGGGCCTTTGGGAGAGAGCAGTTTATTACTGACGCACGATCACAAACATTTCTAATGTTGAATATGACCGTTTGATATTGGCGATGGGGTGTTACGATGCTATACGCATTAAACGAGCAGTTTCGGTTATCACAAGCGTTCGCTCTCAAAAACAGCGATGTATCGAGTAAAGCAGCTGCTAGGCGGACGTTTAAGCCTGAGAAATTAAATGCTCAAGTTATTTTACTCCACGCTAAAAGCGTTGAACAAATTTACAGGGCTAGGTATGCCCAAAACTAAATGTTTTGTTTAATGAACATTTAAATTTAGGCATCTTTGCTTTCCATTGGAATTACGTACCAAAGCCTATCATCATGCTAGGTAAGGATAGTAATTCAAAAATGTAATTTACCATACGAGGCTATCATGAAAATTAAATTATCTTTTATAGCATCTTTAATATCTTTAATACCAATGAGTTTAAATGCGGTTCCAATAATAGATGAACGCCCTATTTATATAAACGATTATAACTGTCCTTTACCGATTTTTCGTTATTTAAAACCACAGGAAGCTGTATGGTTAAGTCAACGGGGATATCTAGAAAGATTTGGTAATGGCACATATTTATTGGATAATAATTCAGCAATAAAGTATGCAGCATCTAAATTGCCAGAAATTTTTCATGACTATGAAGGAGAATATGAAAAATCTTTGTGTTTTGCTAATGAAGACACCAAATTCTTCTCTGTAAATTTAGGAAGTAAAGATAAAATAGATAAGTATTTTTATAATGAAAAAATCCTTGAAGGATTAATTTTCGATGGTATTGAGGAAAAACTTGCAACAGATAAGATAAATTTATCTTTAGATACTCAAAAATTTATCCAAAGACTTAGGATCCTGGTAAAAGTGGAAAATGACACTTCATTTATACTTCGTCCAGCTTCTTGGGGCGAAAATGATGATTCATTAGCATTACCATCTTATGATAATCCCCAGAAATATGCTTATAGCCAAATTAACGTAATATTAAAAGATAATAGGATTCACTTTTTCTTTAGCGGAAGTCTTTTTGATGAGCAGCAACCATCCGCTCCAACATTTTCAAGAGCAACAGGTAATAGAGAGTTCCCCTCAACAATAAATATGCGTCAGTGGGTATATGTGAAACCAACAAATCCTCAATCTGAATATATTCTCGCAACATTATACTTTGCTAACAACGATATAAAAGAGGAATTAAATCTTTCATCAAATATAATGGTTGAGTTCAAGGAAGCGTCTTTTAAAAATGGAGTAATTAGTGTCAATAACGCTTTAAGCGTATATGAAAAAATATATTTAAACGCTGACGATTACACTATGAAACAATGGGTTAAGAGTAATTTATTGTTGTTGGATGATGATAAATCCCTATATGGTACCCATAAAGAGGCCAAAGATATTGAAAATAATTCACAAGTTTTATTATTTCAACAAACCGCTTTTCCTACTGAAAAGGGAATTGAACACCATGAAGATAGAAGATGTATTGAAGAGTATATAGAAGCAATAAGAACGCTTGGTGTATCTGTTTTTGAGCGGATCTGGGGAGCTCCATCGGTATGTGATATACATTCCGAACCAAACCTACTTCCAATAATTCCTATTGTTGAAGAACAAATAACTTCTTTACCAGATACTGTAACTATCAATGATGCAGAAAATGTTGGGTTAGGACCTGATAATGAGGACGATTTTGACACTGCTATGGGTGCATTGGCGTTTGGTGACAATATTCATAGTAATGAAAACGAAGGCCGATCAACTGCTGAGGAAAGAAGTGCCGCTCGAGCTATAGGCGATCTGTCAAATAGAGTTATTAGTAGTCTTTTAAGGGAGGTTAGAGACTATAATAACGATGCTGCTGCAGGCGCAGCCGCAGCATTAAATGTTCATTCGGGGGATTCTGAATTAGATCGTTTTATAAACGCAAACCCATCAGAAGCTGAAGCATTGCTTAATACTGCAATATTGATAACTAATACTTCAGATTCTCGTGATTATATTTCCCAACCAGTATCATTACGCAAAAGAAAAAACGAAAAGCGTAAAAAAGGAGTTGTCGCTGCTCGCTGTACCCAGCAACCGCCTGAGCATGATGCCACTGGCTGGACATGTGTGACTAAAGCTAAGCGCAAGCTGAAAAAAACAGAACCGACAATAGCAGTACCGTCAAATATTCAGAGAGGTGGGGTTTATTATACGAGAAACCGACAACCCAATGACTTTGAGGCTCTGGCTATTGAAATGCGAGTTTCTGGTTTAGGCTTTCCTCCTGGTTATAGTCAACAGGATATGCTTACTAATGTTTGGGCCTATGCCAGAGATGGGGCGATTACTGGACAAAATAGAAATATTATATACCTCCCAGATGCTCAACATGGCAGTCAACAGCAGAGAAGAACAATGAGGTTTAGATATGGGTTAAGTCATATATTTACTGATAATGAGGGGGGGCATAAAAAAGATTGGGCAGCTTTAGGTATACGCACTCGAGATCATCTTGCTAATATGATCATGTCTGCAGTTACAAGTACAGTTGCACCAACAATATATACAAGAGATCAAACTAGACAAAGAAGGGAGTACTCTTATGTTACTTACACTTACCAGGGGCAAGTGCATACGATTACTAATGTCGTTATAGTTGTTGGTGCTAATGGGATGATAATAACTGCATATCCAACAAACAAATCCAAGAAAAGTTAAGTTTTACTAGCTCAGACCTGAGCTGACAGTGCCTATTTTCAGGGCGGCACCGTCAGCTCACTGCGTTTTCATGAGCGTTTTTTAATCAAAGTCTATTGCCATTCGCCATACGAACCGCTCAACTTTCCCTCTAGTTGACGATTGGTTGATTAGATACGAGCCTACGACATAGCGAAAAGAGCATCGAACGTTCAGCTTTCAAATTAACTTCATGCTGAAATGGTATCCAGTCAGCACCAATTGAATGCTCATAGTTCGCACTAGGCCAGTGATTACCTTTAGGCTTAAATTCTTCGACTACCCGTTTACCATCCGAATAGAGCAGCCCCCAACCAAGCGGTAACACTTCTTCTGCTTTAATCATTCCAACCGGACAAATATAAAAGCGGTAAGTGCCAAGTGCTTTCGCTCCTTCTTGACGTTCTGGCTTCTTCTTATCTGCTAGAAAGTCACTGCGAGACACCTTCGATTCAATCACGATTGAGCACGAATCACGAAAGCCTATAGCATCGATTATTTCACGAGACTAAGCAGCTCTAATATTTGAAGCAACCACAGAGAAACCCTGCTTTTTCATCCAACGGATAGCATGTAAATTCTGTGCTTCGTGAAGTTCTGACGGCATCCTTATTCCCCTTGGTTAAGAATTATGTTGCTTGGTCATTGACTTGATCGCAACCTCGGCTGCGTTCTCACAAGCGGCCTTTAAATCCTCTGGTTCGCCAATGTCCAGTCTAAAACGAGCGCCATTTTCATTGTGAGTAAGTGACGCTTCAAAATAGCCAAATGAGTACCAAACATGCAGAGTATAAAAGCCAATGACTGTCCACTTCTCAATCCAGTCGCTAGGAACTTCACCCACAGGACAGTTCCATGTGATAGCACTAATCACGGTGTCAGAAAGTTTCGGTATTGGATAGTGAATAACTTCATAGTCTTGGATTGCATCGACAAGCTGATCTAACTCTGTCTCTTCGTCGCAGTTAAGGCAATTCAGGCCAGCAATAACCATTACGACCTTGCTTCTCTACATTAAAAACGGCATTTACTGGCGCAGTCTTAAACCAAGGAAACTCTTCAAAGCTTAAAAAGTGCTCCTCATTCTCTGCCAGTAACCAAAGGCCAAGAGGGTTAACCCCTAAGACCTTAACCGAAGTGTTTTTTCCAAGCTGCTCTGATTTCATCTTCATGCTCTCTTACGCTTTTTTCTAGCTTGTTTAAGTCTTTCACCGAAAGGCTGTAAGACTTAGCTAAAGTGATTTCTGGTTCAATCCAAAACTTTGCTTCACCGCTTTCCCCAACAACATGAACATGTAAACGTTCTTCTTCATTGGAGTAGAAAAAGAATTTACCAAGCTGACTAACAACCTTGAGCCGTTCAACAAAGCAGAACGATTCATTGTTACAGGCCGTTGGAAGTATGAAGAAAAACGCCTCGCGGCTTCTAAACGTGGCATCGAGTTAACCCAACGCGAAAGCGGTAAGTTTGGTCGGCCTAAAGGAACGACGGTCAGCACTGACGACTTTCTGGTAAAGCACTCAGATATAGTCACTAGCTTAGAACATGGCCGCTCTATCAACCAAACCGCAGAATTTACAGGTAAAGGACGTTCAACCGTCAAGCGCGTAAAAGCAGCCATGAACAAATGAGGGGAAAACGGGGTTTACAATATTCAGTATTATAATGAACTACCCGTTTTCCTAATATGCATGTGACAAGTAGAAATTTCAGCTTCTATTTTATTACAAGCCAATACCATCTACTTGATCTAACATAGCTTTAGCTGTAGCCATCGTCATAAAAAGGCGGTTCTTCATCACTGGGAATGGTGTAAACCCAAAGCTTTCATACCATGCTTTAACACCAACATTTTTCGCATCTACGATAATCATAGGAGTGGGTACGAATTTTGAAGCTTCAACGGATTTACGAATAGCATCAATCAATAGCACCGATCCAAGCCCTTGTCGTTGATAAGCTTTGTTCATCGCCAAGCGTCCTAACAACGCACAATGCACTTCACTTGGGTATTTCTTGGCTATATCGGGAGGAAGTTGGTCTAACTCTATAGTGCAGACGGCAAGAGAGTAGAACCCTTTGATTTGTTCTGGGTTGGCATCAGATGTAAGAACAAATGTGCGCGAAAGCGACTTATTGTTGTGTTGGGCTGACGTTGTTTTTAAAAAGTTATTAAGCGCAGGTACTCCGCAATCAAAAGCGTTGCGGTCATGATTTTTTTTATCTAGGGGTACAATGTTCATTTGTTATAGTTTCCTTATGCAAGCGAGCTGCTCTAAGAAACTTATCATTCATTTTTACTGGGCTATCTAACGCATCAATAAATGCCAAAGCATCTTGTGAACATAAAGAAATACGTGCGTTTTGCTCAATAAGTTTCTTTGCTTCTGCCACAGCAGCATGCGCAACAAAACTATTTAGCGTAGAAAAACCCGACAATGAAAGAGCTGTTTCTAACAGTTCGCGGTTTGTTGAATCCACCCTAGCGGTGATTCTTTCATTTATTGTCTTGGCCATTGCCAATCTCCTTCGCCTTCCGGCGATGTTTTTTATTTATCACTAACAACACCGACCTCTCTGAACTTTCGGTTTCTTAAAGCAGGTGCGGTATTACCCGGTGAAATGCGAAGTTATCACTTCATTTTTTAATTTACCGCACTTATTAACATATGTCAATAATGGTGCCAAAATGACACCATAAAAATCCAAGCTAAGAAATTGAACCGTGTTGGTTATGGATTTCCGGCACTTTGAGGGGAAACGAGTATGGAAAATATGGTTCGCGCTGGCTGCTATATGCTTGCATGTAGAGCCAGTGTGAAGCCGACAGAGCGAAGCGGCGTCAGTATCTGTAACTTAGAGAAAACTGGTCATTTTGAGGATTAAGATCAAAAAACCAGGCAAAACAAAAGCGACTTACAAAGCATTAACATTTGGTTGGATTATGTAATTAACTTTCAGAATACTTTTAGGGGGTAAAGTGAAAGAAGAGGGTAGGTTTTTATCTCTTTTCTCGATTTTACAAGTGAAGCTTGCAAAAGTTGTACTAAAGTAGCCTATTAACATATTGTACATAACCACCCCACATACATAGAAAAAAATGCAAGCCGAAAGTACTGCGATCAATAGAGTGTCCTTTTTTATTTTTCAGCAGGCGGTATACCTCTGAGGCTCTTCTTTTAGAGTGTTTCTTCCTGAGTTTGGCCATAACGAATATCCAAAAGCTTGTGGTGCGGGGTGTGGTAGTTCTCTTTGTGAACCTCAACATTGTAACAGTAGCGCCTGTAGACCTTATCTATTGAGACTGATGGAATAACGTCCAACACTAGGGCATGAGTTTGTCAAACTAGAGTTGTTAGACTAATGCCCTAGAAAACTCTACATTTTCACGGTTTGGTTACACCTTCATGTTATGTAGCTTTCCTCTACTTAAAAGTAGAGTCTTCGGCTTTTGGCTCAAGCAAAGCCGTCTTGGACGCAGTATCGTTTTGAATTGTCAGAGCGCTTCCTACAACATTCGACAAATACTGATTGAGTGGTAACTTCTCTCCGTACCATTCGTACATTGCATCAGAATCAAATGTATCGTCGATAATTGACTCTTGCGCGCTTTCAATGAGTTGTTACCAAACCATCAAAAAAGCTTTGGAAATTTTCACATGGTGTTTCTGCTCTGAAATGGCAATAGCATGCAATAGTCCCATCACGGGCCACTATACTACCGATGATTTGGCAGTATAACCGAGTCAAGCTTGGTCAATATCATAGAAGTCTAGTGTCTTAGAAACAACAAAGTACAACAACCTAAATTTAGGCCAAATTTGACCTATAGCTAATTTGCACGTATATTGACCATTAAGTGAGGTCTCCTCACTAATACCTGCAATGACAGAGAACCTCGAAAGAGGTGTAAGGAAAAACCTAACATGCGTACAGAGACAGTAAGCTTTTTGAAAAAACACGCTGCTGATCTTCCTTTAGATGATGCAATGACCATCACACAAAACGGCAAGCCGATTTATGTTGTGGAGTCATATGAAGAGCGCCAAAGACGCGATCAGGCTATTGCTTTGATGAAGCTGGTCAGTTTTGGACGTGAAGATATGACTGCTGGACGAACAACCAGTTCAGACAAATTTAAGGAGAGATTGGCGGCTCGAAAATCCACATAAGAGGGACTTAATGAGCACCAATATTGTATACACCGAAGCATTTGAAAATATGACAGACGACCAAATCAACTACCTATCACTCTGGAGTGAAGAGGATGTTGTGGTCGAGAGGATTGAAACCCTTGTAGAGAAGTTTGAGAGTAACATTACTAATAATCCAGAAATGTACCCTCCTTGCCACGAGTTAACGACTCTTGGCGTATACAATATTCGCCAATTCAGCTTTGATGGTTTCAAGTTGCTCTATGAATATCATGAGCATATTGACACCGCCGCAGCTCTCGCGTTGGTACGAGATAGGCAAGACCTACAATCCATGTTGGTTGATTATTGCTTAATCCACAAATAACGTTCAGAAAACAAAAGGCCGCTCGATAGCGGCTTTTTTATCAACTAGTCGAAAAAACGCCCTTTAGGGTGGCTTGTCGCTCATTCTTGGTGAAAATTCAGATTGTGACGTTTTTGGACAGAAATCAGCTTCGGAAAATTAGCACATTAGAAAAGACCAATCACTCCAACACTTTATAAACCGTCGTCCGACTGCACCCAAGTTCCTTGCTGATCGCATGCTTGTTCATTCCCAGCTCCCAGAGCTTTTGTATTCGCTTATGTAAGGTCTTATTAGGAAATCGGCCTAGGTGCCTCCCTTCTGCTTTAGCTCTTTCCCTGCCTTCATTACAGCGCTGTAAGATGCGTTTTCTTTCCATTTCTGCGAATGCGGAAATGGCGGTATAAACCACTCGACCGACATCGCTATTAATATCGACATTCCCGAGATCGTGGAAGACCAACCCTGCCCCTTTTTGCGCTAGTGTATCCGCAATTTGCAGAGCATCAATGGTATTACGCGCCAAACGGTCCACTTTCATAACGTGAATGGTGTCGCCCTCACGAGAAAATTCGAGCATGGCGTTCAGCTGATCCCGCTCCGCATCTTTTCCGCTGGCATTCTCTTGAAAAATTTTTTCACAACCGATCTGTTTGAGTTGTTCGATTTGGATATCAAGTGACTGATCGCTTGAGCTGACCCTTGCATAGCCAATGAGCATGGTTTAGCGCCTTAAACTGTCCATTTAGTTGCTATGATTATAATGTACATGCGCAGTTTATTTCAACAGGACATAATGAACAGTAATTAAGATCCTTTCTCAGGGTGTCCTGAAAGTACACCTTTCTGAACAGTGTTCCATTTCATTCGCTTCAAATGATTCGTACGAATCGAACGATTCGTTTATAATAAACAAAAAAGGAGCACACAATGCAATCATTAACCGCAAACACTGCAAAAACTAAATTTGGTGACTTATTGATGAAAGTACAGCGAGAACCTGTACAAATCAGTAAAAATGGTTCACCTGTGGCAGTTGTCATGTCATGTGAAGAATACGAGCAACTTGAAGCCTTGAAGATGGCGATGGTGAAATCACGTTTTGAACAAGCGGAACGAGACATCGTGAATGGAGATTTGGTGGATGGCGAAAGCTTCTTGAGCGAATTAGATTCAGGCAAGTTTGACTAATGACACAATACAAACTTTCTCCCGCAGCACAAACGGACCTAATCGACATTCGCCGTTACACGCTTGAAAACTGGGGAGGCGCACAGTGGAGCAATTATTTTGGAGAGCTAAAACAATCAATGGCGTTGTTAGCGAGCAATGAGTTGATTGGCATTGACATGCCGGAACTAGGAACCGGTTACTGCCGCTTTCCGTTAAAGCATCATGTGATTTATTACATCAGAAAACCTGACCACATTGTTATTGCTGCAGTCTTAGGGCGTAACATGTCACCGGCTAAGCACTTTCAGCGACAGTTATAGCTCTTAAGCCTCTGTGCTTGATGTAATCTCGTAATGTACCTGGGGCTTCATCAATAAGCTTTGCTGTAGGGCGAATCCCAAGTCCCATACCTAGATATTTATCAATTTGATCCCTTTTGGGGTCGAGCTTAAGCTTTTCTGCTTCACCTTTAGGTCTACCAAGAGTAACACCGGCTTTTTTTCTTGCAGCTAAAGCCTCTTTTGCCCTTGGCCATGCATACTTCAAGAACCTGGAGTGTAGAACGTGTAAATGTCAGATGACAAAATAGTTTGATCGATTCTAATAAAGATTGTCCAGATACAATAAAGTTTGATCACTTTTGGGCTTTAAAGCCGTAATTAGCTAGACACGAGTTATCTCATTTCTGCCCCTTTTCGAGCTAGAGTTTTTACTCACTCGCATCCTGTGAATGCGTGTTTACCCTATGATAATTTATGCGAAGTAAGCATGTAGTCATTATGACTGCCATCTATCACTTAGTTGATGAACTTGCTCATTTAATTGATTCTTAGTGTAGAAAATCAATCAAAAAGGTGAGCGTTAAGGAGTATAAGATTGAAACAGTTATTTGAAATCGTATATCCTCGTTTTTATTACCATTTTTAGGTGACTTATGGACTTTCAAGTAAAACAAGACTTCAAATATAAACGATTTTCTCGATTAGAATACTTGAGCCAAAGTGATTCGTGGAACGAGGATGAGTCCAATCTTGGTTTGTACTATTTTTTGTTAGAGAGCAAAGGAAAAACTACGGACACTGCCTTTAACGAGATTCTAGCTATCAAAGGCGAACTAGCTTCTGCTTACAATTACTTGGGAGATGTTGCATTTAAACTTTTCGAAGAAAGAACAGATCGTGACATTCCAACATATTACTATGAACTAGCATTGAAGTTCTCAGAAACTAATTCACATTCGTATTGGGGGTTGTATCATTCAACGCATGACCCCCGACACTTTTTCCAAAGCATTGTCATTGACTACAAGTTGGAGGAATTTAAAAAGATAACAAATAAAATGTTTTCAGTTTATCCAACTGACTTGGTAGAAGCTGAATTTAGTCAAAACGATTGGAAACTTCTAAAATCTATTTGCTTAGATGAGAGAATAGAACATCAAAATGATGTTCTATTAATCTGTTATTTTCACCTCGGAGAGTTTGATAATGGCGTTAATTTTCTTATGTCTGAAGACTATGTGTCCCGAGAAGTTGTTAAGTTATATCAAAACCACGGAAATATAGATGAAGAAACATTTTTAAGAAAAATAAGTTATTATGAAAGAATAAAATTATTAGGCACTGCTGAACTGGCTTATGAAGAGATCAAGAAAGAGGCTAAGAAAGGTCAAGCTAACCCAACTCAAGAAGTGATAATTAAGTACGCATTCGAAGCAAATGCATATAATGACGTAATTGATTTAGTTGAAGGTAAATTTAAAAAAGATAAAGTTCATTTCTCACCAAACGTTTTAAAATTATATCATCTGATCTCTTCTCTTTATCTCGGTTTACCATTAAAAGATGATTTTGAGAAGGATGTTAATAGCAATAACTACTTTGGTGATATTCGATCAGAAGATGAGAAGCTATCGCTCTCGTTATACCTTGTATATTTGATTCTGAAGAACATTAACAAGCTCGAATCTCTGCTTGTTAAGCGAGATGATTTACATGAGTTAACACATTACGCTTTATATAAAGACATTAAAGCGAATCTTAGTCATGAGTGTCTAATCGGTCACTACTTATACAATTCTTTGGTTGATAATCTACAGGGACTAAAGGAACGTTGGCATAGGAGGCAAGTTGAGTATAAGTTAAAGTCCGCTAAAGACGACCAGCTAGCACCAGAAGTAATGGCTGGTCTTTTAATGGACAAAGGCGAATATAGCGAAGCATTGAATATTCTCTCTGGTTTAAAACCGACGATGTCTGTTAATAATATGCTTGGAGTATGCTTTGAACACATTGGTGATTGGAACTCTGCATTAGAACACTCCAAACTTGCACTGGAAGCAATGCTATCTAGTGGAGAAAAAAACAATACTATTATTAATAACTATCTCTACTGCTTGCATAAGTCTGGTAACTCGATTGATAAAGAACAATATGAAAGCTATGTTGAGCTATTCAATCAAAGTTTAACCGAAGGCTTCTTGCCTCATGTGTTTTTGCATGACAATGGTAATTCTCTATTCAAGTATTACCCTTTCAACAACTTCACATTAGATGCTTTAGTGAATGGGTATTTTTATCTAGCATCAGTAGAACAACTCAATGACCCACTTGAGCTTCCATACGAAGATCTTACCAAAGATAAAGAGTTTGTTGTACTTAGACCTAACTTTCGGTTGAGTTCATTTTCACACAATGAAAACTCCATGCTCATGTGGTCTCATTATGCTGAGAATCACACTGGCTTAATGATTGAATATTGCTTTGAAGGAAATCTACCTGAAGGTGTTGGGATAGAAAAAGTACAATATCTTCACCCAGAAGAAAGGTTTATGGAAAAAGATAAGTATCTTTTTAACCAGTATATGTTAATTAAAAACAAAGACTGGAATTACGAGAAAGAAGTAAGGTTATTTGGATATAAAAGAGACAAGGTTTATTATGAAAAGCTGCCCTATCCAAAGCGTTCAAGTCATGCTGCTGCTTATGTCAAAAGTATTACTGTCGGTTACAGGTTTCCAGAGAGCACTATTAAACTAGTACAAAATATTGTCTCTACTTTGAATGAAAGCCGCAATAAAAACTTACCTAAAATTATATTGAGAAGAGCAAAACTTTCAAATAACAATTTCTTCGATCTTGAGTACGAAGAAATAGGCTTGGACTCACGCAACAATATTGGACTTTAGACCAAGTGACCTGTCATACCTGTGGTTATCTATGAATTGCTAATTTAGGGGAAGCGTAGGCACGTTTCTGTCCATAGCCGTTTCAGCTCTTCCTGACCCCTACTAAACGTGACTGCCAAACTTCATGTTGACCAACAACATTGAAAGGAGGTCATCATGAGAAAGCTATCTTCTGGAAAATGCAGCGGCGTTAAAAGACCATTTAAGCTTGAAGAGATCTGGCGAATCAGAACTAGGCTGGAGATTGAAAACGATCTGATGCAACTTGCACTACTGAACCTAGCGATAGATAGCAAGTTAAGAGCGAGTGATTTGCTAAAGCTACATGTTTACGATGTTTCTTCGCAAGGAGTTATCTATGAGAGGGTTCAGTGCATCCAGCAAAAAACGGGCACCGATGTCCACTATGAGATTACTCCGAGAACGCAGCAAAGTATTAGCAGGTGGGTTTTTGCAGCATCCCTAGAGGCAAGCAGTTTTCTATTCCCGAGCAGCCGACGATCTGGGCAACCTATCAGCTACTCATTCTATCGATCTATTATCAGAAACTGGGCTGAAAAACTGGGATTGAATGCTGACTATTACGGCACTCATTCCATGCGCCGTACTAAAGCCACTTTAATCTATGCCAGAACGAAAAACATAAGGGCCGTACAGATCTTACTTGGACATTCGAAGCTAGATAACACAATTCGATACCTTGGCGTTGAGCTAGAAGACGCTCTGAGGCTATCTGAGAAAACAGACTGCTGACAGGCAGGATCTGTTACAGGCTTTTCTTCTGAAAAGCCTGTGCCCCATTGTCATTCAGAGTAAATACTCATTCATATATTGTTAACGTCCGTTTTCCCTACCAAGAGTTATCTGAATTCGGAAGATAATGAAATTAAACGTCTCTCATCCGTCTAAGCTCACAATATAGTCATTAACCTATTAATTACAAATTGAATGGAAATATGAAAGACGGCCTCATGTGCACATGAAAGGCGACTGTTAGTCGCCTAAGAAGCGTTATGTGTAATTTTGGTT
>NZ_MDAW01000038.1:0-317 GCF_002875385.1 Vibrio sp. 10N.222.52.B12
GGTTCATCGCGGATAAGCGGGAACTAAAAACAAAAACGGTAGTAAGTGATAGAGTTTTATCGCCAAACAAAACCTACACAAACTACCGTTTTCATGTCGAATCATACTTTCCTATCTTCATTCTGGGAAGGCTTTCATATAGTAAAGTCTCATCAGACTGCGTCATTAATAAAGCTTACTCTCAAACCTAACTCTATCGCTAAGTGTCCTTGTGGGCTTAAAGCTCAAGCCATACATGAGTATCAATGGCGTAACGTAAAGGAAGCCACACTGTTAGGAACTCCTGTTGAACTGTCCGTTCAAACCCGACGCATCAA
>NZ_MDAW01000039.1:0-394 GCF_002875385.1 Vibrio sp. 10N.222.52.B12
CTTTCCAAATTGTTAAAGAGCAAATCACTTCCTAAGAAGTTCATTTTCTAAAGACTTTCAGAGTCGAAGATTCTAACCACATACGTCTTACTGAAGTGGTTTGGAATTCCTATCCAAAAATACTTAGAGAATGGTGGGCGATACCGGGCTCGAACCAGTGACCCCCTGCTTGTAAGGCAGGTGCTCTCCCAACTGAGCTAATCGCCCACATTATTTTTTCATTCTCGTGGAGAGAATGGTGGGTCGTGCAGGATTCGAACCTGCGACCAATTGATTAAAAGTCAACTGCTCTACCAACTGAGCTAACGACCCAATGGTATCCCGTAGGGGAGTCGAACCCCTGTTACCGCCGTGAAAGGGCGGTGTCCTAGGCCTCTAGACGAACGGGACACTG
>NZ_MDAW01000040.1:0-4981 GCF_002875385.1 Vibrio sp. 10N.222.52.B12
AACTTTGACTTTCCTTACCTTCGAGGCTCATCCATTAAGAACAGCTTTCTGGAAAAGTTGAATGTTTGAGCTTAATTTTAAAGGGCTGCTGCGTAAATTAGAGAGCACGAAATGGTCTGAATAAGAAAAGCTCCCAAACAAAGGCCAAAGGGAGTCTTTCTTCGTCTTTCAACCGTTCTGTGAGGGTAGCTATGCCAGCTTAATATGTCTTTTGATACAAAAAACCTCCGGCTATGCCGGAGGAGAATTTTAGAAAGCTTAAGTGGTTAATACTGAACAATCAGTCTCGGTGTCCAATAGCTGTGCTCTGAGGACCAAATCCACGGGGGCATTGAAGTATTTGGATGCGATGCATATAGAGCAAAAGACATCCTTGGAGTTTCATAGCGACCATTATTGTTTTTCACCCTGTCTATTGCTGCATTAAAGTGTTTTGTTACATCGGTGTAAGATGGGCTGCGTGAAATCTTACTTTTAAATAAAGTCGCGTATTTCGGTTGGAATGCCTTATATTTATTGTCTCTCATTGCTTGTGTTGATTTATTTGCACTGAAAAAGTATTTGCTCCGATAATCAAAAATGTCATAAGCGCGACCAAGTGAATCCATCTTCGAATTTAGTTTTAAAGTGACTTTTTTGGGTTTTCTAAAGCCATTTAAACCAATAGTTTCATTGAGATTGAATGAAAGAAAACCGAAAGTACGAGCATGAGCGCAAAAATGACAAACATCATGAGTCAAACTAAGATGATTACTTGTAGGACCTGATACTTGTTTTGGCTTGTATGTGTAGTAGGACATATCTTCATCGGGAACTATTGAATAAGAGCCATTAAATTTAGGTTTATTATAATCACCGGAAGCAGAGCAATACCCTTTAATTGATGACGAATTATTGCGCCCTAGCCTTATATCGATACCTAAAGCAGGATTTTGATTAGATATGGTAATTTGCTTGCTATTTATTAACCTATCTATATCTGAATTTGGATTAAACTCTCCACTAACCGACTCATTAAATATTGTAGGGTATTCTTTCATTGAAATATAATAAGGGACGAAATTTCCTTCTGAATCCCTTTTGTTTATCATCTTAATATTTTGGTTAAGAATATTATCATGAATTGTGTCTGTGTTGTTTTTGGCCGTTACAACTAAACTTACATTATCGACAACAGCAGTTCCTCCTTTAACTGTAATAGATGGCACTTTCTGACCGCTAAGGATTCGATTTAAATGCATCAAAGGAACTTCATCGGTGACAACCGTGTATAGTTTTGTTTTTCTTCCATTTGTTGTATTACTGACATAACTATACGTCTTGTCACTACCATCAATATCATGGAGGTTAGTGAATGATGGCGTCACATTGCTATCTACAAGGTATTTTATCTTAAGCCTACCAGTAATATTTATACCTTTACTCTCTTTGCCAGCCCAGCCACTAATGTTTAGTCCAGATTTAGTATTAGAAGCTAAGATAACATTACTCGGATTGAATTTTGTTACAACTTTGTATCCATTAGAATTACTTCTATCAGAGTAAGCCTTACTGATTCTTACTTTTGGGGTGGTCAATAATGTAAAGAGTCCCAGAGGTTCATCATATAAAGGGTATGAAATATTAGAAACCGCATTTTCATCAAAGTTTTTCCATGCAGTGCTCAAACTTCCAGGTAGCCTAAGCTTAACTTTAACGCCTGGATCTGATGATACAGACTCTCCTCTTAAATAGATTTCTGAAAAAGTAATCTGAGGAATAATTGGGCTAAAATTTGGAACAGCTGCAGCTTGAGTTCCCATAATAGAACCAGCTCCTCCAAGCACACCAGACATTGCTTTGAGTCCATTATTAACAGAGTTTCCTGATGGGGATAGTTCCATTAAGCCACCTAAGAAAGCAGATGCTGCTCCAAGTGCATCGCTGGCAACAGCATCGGATGTTGCTGAATCATTGATGTCATTAAATAATGAGTTTAGATCGTCTAGGCTGTTAACAGTATAGCTACCAGCTTGGTCTAAGTTATCATTAAGGTTACCTGATACATCCAATAAATACTTGGATGGATCAGCAATATTGTCACCCGTAATATTTTCTGACAAACCAACAGAATGTCCGTAAAGTTCAATCTTATCAACAGATTTAGGCTGGATGGCGATTGTCAAATCAATATCTCTACCTGGAGAACACGGATCTAATTCAAGGTTAAAGTCAGCGACTCCCCAAGCACCATCTCGAGAGTTATTTATCGCACCAAAACCCGTTTTACTGTTAGGGTAAAATTGAGCATCAGTTGCTTTTGTGCCATTAAATATTTTTGTTTTCCCTGATGTCGAGAGCGTAACGGACATGCCAGTCCCAATGCTATAATCAGGAAAGTAACCCATAACTCTCAATTTTGCAGTCATTCTATTATAGAGAATAATATAAGGATATTGATTGCTTGAGAAAGCATCGCCACCATCTGCTGACCAAGATGTTTTGGATTTTCTATAATGTGACATTTTATATCCAAGATTGAACTTTATTAATTCCCATCCTTCATTTGGGTTAATATCTGGAAATTTCTGAGCATATGATCTTGAATGATAGCTACCAGAGCAACTAGTAGGTGTAGGGAGTACATTTCCAGGTCCCATGATATCTTTTGTTAATAATTTTTCTCCTGGAATATTATAAAGTGTATCAGACTCACAAATATAAAATGGGCTTAAAGCCAATTCCTCGTCGCCGTGCAAGTTTGCCATCCCAATTTGTAAATGTTGGGTACGCCAGTCAAAAATATTTTTCCGCTTTGCTTGAATTTTAGTATCTGGGTTTGGATAGAAAGATTTATCGGGGTGTGTGATGGTTGCTGATTGCCTCCATCGTTTATCTACATCTGTAGGGATTGCCGCATTCACACTGAGTGGTAGTAATGCAACGGATATCGCTATATATATATTACTTTTATTCATATATGCTTCAGACTTTATTCTTACGCTTATTGGGTGCTTTAATGGTAAATGATACACTTGACTTATGAAATAGCACACGCTCCCTCATCAGCTAGAGCTTTGCTAATTACTAATGTAGGATGTTCTTATTTATGTTTTTGTGCCATTTCAGCAAAAAGTCCAAAGCCTATCTGTAGAGCTTAATTTAATGGCTGTTGCGTAAATTAGAGTGCAAAAAATGCTCTGAATAAGAAAGACTACCAAAGGGAACCTTTCTTTGTTTTCTGCCAGGTTTGGGCGGATAGCGATGCCCGTTTAATATGTCTTACCATCAATTAAACGTTCACTCTCGAACTTCTTCGCTACTCGAATAACCGTTCGGTCTGAGACATTGGTCAGTTTTGCGGTATCTCGAATGCTCAGCTTGTTAACGACTCGCAACTGATAGATTTTTTCGTGGAGCTCGAGGTTTGGTTGTCTGCCACGATATTTCCCTTCCTCTTTGGCCTTTTTTATCCCCTCAGCCTGACGGCGACGCCGATCTTGGTAATCTTTGCGAGCGATGGCTGCCAACATGTCCATCATCATGCTGTTTATCGCTTTGATCATAGAGCTGGTAAATTCATCGGTGACTTGAGGAGATAGAGCGATATGACTGGTCGGTAAATCTAGGCTGATCACTTTTAATGCTTTCTTGCTCAGCATTTCTTTCAATGTAAACCAACTTTTTTCATCAAGACGTGAAAGGCGGTCAATCTGCTCAATGAGGATCGCATCACCAACAGCAGCATCATCAAGTAATCGTAGAAGTTCAGGTCTTTGCAAAGACGCGCCTGATTCATTCTCAATATACCAACCCGCTACACGGTAGCCTTTATCTTGAACAAAGCTTTGTAAGGTGCTCTGAGCACGTTTTGCATTTTGATCAGATGTTGATGCTCTTAGGTAGCCAAATATGTACATAATTCACTCGATATGACATTTACATGATGATCTTAATGATCATGTCATTTAGGTTATGACATAGCAGGGTTTGATGTCAAATTTAACCCATGTCTTTTAGGTAGACTCAAATTTCATGCAGGCACAGTTATCCCTATGTCGAGTCGTTCAATATTTATTAACAAAAAATAAAAAGCAATGAGAAAAGTTAAACCAAGTCGAATCCAAATATTAACGGAACAAGAAGTCCATGAACTTTACTCCCGTCCCGCATTTAATCAGAATGAGCGTGAAGAGTTTTTCTCGATAGACCCGAGTATCGAGAAAGCGCTATCAAACATGGGAAAGATTGAAACTAAAATTTATTTGATCCTCCTAATTGGCTATTTTCGAGCCAAGCCTGTTGTGCCGCAATTTAGATTGCGAGACGTGAAACAAGATGTTGATTACATTTACGCCACTCACTTCCCCAACAGAAAACCGAAATATCCCCTCATTGCTAAAAGCACACGAGCGACACTGATCTTGAAGATGCACGAACTACTCGGCTTCAAACGATTAACCAAATCAGCCGAGAAGGCGTTATTAGAAAGATTGCAAGATGTGGCTACGATATGTACCTATCCTAAATACATTTTTGATGAGAGCTTGGCTTTCTTCGGTCAACAGCGCATTGGCTTGGTTGGATATTCGACATTACAGAACATGATCACCACTGTCTTAGCAAATGAGCGACAGCGAACAGAGTCAATTCTTTCAAATCAAATGTCAGATACAACTCGAGCCCAACTTAAGAAAATACTACACACCAAGGGGCGGCTAAACCAGCTATCAATACAAAAAGGCTCAGCTAAAGACTTTACTCCAGCAGAGCTTAATCGTGAAATAGAGGCACACAATACCATAAAGAGTGTTTATCAGGATGTGAAACGCCTCATCAGCGAGCTAAGGTTGTCACAAGGGAACTTGAACTATTACGCTTCTATTATCCGGCATCAATCTATTTACAAAATTCGTCGATTTCCTGAATGGCAGGGCCTGTTGTATATGGTGTGCTATTTATTCTTTCGCTACCAAGAAACGGGTCATGACTCAAATAGGTT
>NZ_MDAW01000041.1:0-11555 GCF_002875385.1 Vibrio sp. 10N.222.52.B12
ATGTTCAGAGAAAGTAGTGAGTTGAGCTACATCAACAGGATTTTCTTCGAGGAAATCGGCAAAACAGTTTTGGATAGACATAAAAAATCGGAAGCCTAGAAACAGGCTTCCGATTATCTCTCAGCAGAAGGATCGGTCAACCGATCCTTATCTGATCTACATTGCGCTTATATCGCGAGCTTTTTTGCACCCTCCGTAAGGCATTTCAGCCCATTCCTACAATGCCCGCTGGCTTTCTAAGCTATTGTTCAAAAATAAAAAATAAGCTTGTCTGCATGGTAACCAGTCGTGACATTTCGCTGACAAAACAAGATAAGAAATTCCTAGAATTTATCTCGGAGGCGATTTCTAATTGTCGTTTCCAGACACCATCGCAGAGCAGTGATCCTAGTTGCTCTGTTTGCCCCTTATAGTCCGCTTGACAGCCTTGGCCTATACGGGGCTTTTTAGAGATCTCTGTATGCTTGTTATGGCCACTTAATATTAGACAGAAACCTGTCTCAACTTGGCATGGTGAATGTCAGGAAGTAGCACAGAATTATCGCCTTGAACAACTAAATTTCTACTACGTTCTGTACTTGATAGTGATAGAATCTCCGCATCAAAACTATCGAGCAACTCTATGTTTATCCATCATGTAAACGGCATCGACTGGCTGGTGATTACAGCTTTTGAAGAACTGAAACCTATATTCATCGAAGACGCTGGTGCGATCCCCTCTTGTTTCTCTATCGACAGTGAATTGAGCCTGATTGATCAAGCCAAACGCACTTATGGATATTTGCCTGCACTCAACGGTGTAATCACGGATACTGGCACGTTTGAAAGCCAAGATAACGAAGAAGATTTGAACCCACAGCTAGCATGCTTAGTCGAGGGACGCGGGCGAGTGTTTATCTATCACGGCGGGTTTGTCGCTTTTGTGGATGATGAGCAAACCTTTATTACCCGAATGAACTGAAAATTATTCCACGAGAAAGGCAATGCTGCGGTGAACTAGCGAGCAGTATTGCTTGCAAGGAATGGGGCAAAAAAGAGTCAGCTTGATAGTCTGACTCTTTTGTATGAAGCCGGGGGTATTGCGAGAAAAGTGGTAGGTAGTTGAATCGGTTGAATCCGCTTATTACTGAGGCTGGTGGCCAGTCTTCTTTGCAAACTCCTGCATCGCTTCGGCAAACGTTGTGGTCCCGCCTTTCGCTTGAACCTGTATCACCTTGTACCCCATCTTTTCCAACGCTTGGCGTTCTGCCAAAACCGCTTTGTCATCTTGCTGACTGCCCTTTGCAGGTTGATGAAGGTAACACCCTTCTAGTTGACCATCTTCGACCAGCTGGTGGTGTTTCAGTGCATTAATATCAAAATTCATGGTAATTCTTTAAATCAAAAATAGGGAGTTTCTGTGGCAGGTTACATGCGCTTTAAAGGCTTAACAACACTGTCCAAGCCTTCAATTTTAAGTGCGAGGCAGAGCTTTAGCAGTTCGCCTAGCTCCCCTTCCGGAAAACCTTTTTTATCGAACCAGAGTAGGTATTCTTCTGGAAGATCAATAAGAACACGCCCAGCGTATTTGCCAAACGGCATTTGCATTCGAGCGAGTTTAATAAGGTTTTCTTTTTCTAACATATACTACGGAGTCTGTTGGGATAAATCTTGGCTAAGAGTAACACCCAAGCGCTCGACCCACCAGTTAATTGCATCTTTAGCATCGTCTAAAGAGTCAATCATAGTCGAGAAGTCTTTGTTTCCTGCTTGACGATCAATCACGGCGAACAAAGGCGCATCACTCTCAGAATCGCTCACCAGTAACTCCACCGTCGCAGAACCTACATTAGTGTGCTCTCCTGTCGTGATTTTTGAGATGGTCGAGATCCCTAAACCAACTGGAAGAATGCTTGAGGTAACCGCAAGAAGAGGGTTAGGCGTTTCTACATTACTGACTGCAATGCTCAAGCGAAGTGTTTTTTCACCGGGTTGGTCGACAATCTTTTTGACCGGTGAGATGCGCGCTTTTAACTGCTCAACCATGTAAGTCGTCAATTCATTGATTTCTTCATCATCGAGCTCAGATTCTTGAACTACAACCATTACTCGGTCAATCACCACGCTATCGTATTCATCCATTTTCTCTTTCAATCGAGTAGCATCGCGCAAACCAACTCTGGCCCAAACAAGATCAACGCCACCCTCTGGTCCGGGACGAAAATCTTCATAACTGGTGAATTTCGTCGCACTGACGACGGGACCACCTGCACATCCACTCAAGATGAACCCCAGAGTTACAACAACCGTCGCCTTAAACAAGCGCTCAACCAATGACTTAAACATACCAACTCCTCAAACTTTGAGTATACAGTTTATCATTCCATATAAATTTGACCAGTATTTATTCACTTAATGGATATTTCGTTGAATCAAGGATTGAGATTCGCGAAGTATCATTTCATGTTAAAGTACGCCGCTTACTGGAAAGCATAACGAGAAAAATAATGAAATCACCTTGCCGCGCAGCCTGTAAAAACAACGGCGGAATCTGTTCTGGCTGTCACCGAACCATGGAAGAAATCGTGCAGTGGAAAGATAAGTCTGTTGCTCAACGAGACGCGATCATCGAGCAATTGGTTGGAAATGATTCAACCCACTCTTGCCCTGAATGTGGCACGAAGGCGCACTGCGATATTGCTGCGGGGAAAGAGACGTGCTGGTGCTTTGATATTGAGACCAGAGATCTACCAAAGCCAGAAGCGGGACAACTTTGTTTATGTCGTAAATGTTTGGAGGAAAAGCCAGTCACCTAGTTAGTCGTCCTTTGCTGACCGGCTTGTCATTGAAATCGAGACTATTAGCGCGCTATTTCTGCGCTAACGCTTGGGATTCAAACTTCACGCCATCCCAGCCTGTCACCATAAAGTTACGAATGTTTTGATGGTCGTTGTTCTCTGGGTGCGCCAGCACATCTTCACGGTAGAAACGACCAAAACACGCTAACGTTGCCTCTTTGCTTAAGTTATTCAGTTGACCAAAAGCGAAGATCTTGCACGAGCCGTTATTCTCACCCGCATTATTCTGCGTTTCACCATTCACAAAAGCCGCTGGCGTAAACGCGTAGTTTGCCTCAATCGCTGCCATTGTCGTTTCAAATTCGATTGTCTCAGGTGATGCCGCTAGCGCATCCAAAAATTCTTTAAGTTCCATTATTTCTAGTTCCTAGTGCCTTTTCATCTTAAGTATTCGACATACGTTCAGATTAAAACTGACACATTTGTTTCATCAAAAGCCAATATAAGAGTCATAAATCATAAATATATTCGGACCCTAACAACACATCAATCAATGCACTATTCCTCACTGTTGTAGTGAATGAATAGATATCTAATTTAGGTGCATTGAGCAACATTGTATCTGCTTAATAAGGAAATATCATGACCACCCCATTTAAGGCAATAGGCGTATTGGCATTATCTTCACTTGCCATCGCATGTTCATCTCAACCTGACGATTCTCTCTCTTCGTTTGCTGCCCAATGTAAAGCATCGGTAGCACCTGTTGCTGGGGAGACATCCATCCAAGGTTTGACCTTTATGGGGACGTCTATCGCTGACGCACCGTTCGATACATCGGCAGCAGAAATCGTTCAATATGATGCGTGTACTGACAAGCTTTACGTGGTCAACGCCCAAGCAAAGCGTGTCGATGTACTTTCTATGGATGACAACGGCGCACCAACGCAAACCGCATTCATCGATCTCAACAGCGCAGGCGTTGACATTGGTGCGGCAAACAGCGTTGCAGTCTTCAATGGTTTAGTCGCTGTTGCAATTGAAAACAGCAATAAGCAGACGAATGGCATTGTTGGCTTGTACCGCTCGGATGATTTGTCGCTGATCACCACCTTCCCTACTGGCGCACTGCCAGACATGGTCGGCTTCTCAAAAGACGGCAGATACATTGCGACAGCCAACGAAGGTGAGCCAAATGGTGACTACAGTGTCGATCCAGAGGGCAGCATCACATTGATCGACTTGAGCCAAGGCGTAAACCAAGCAGAAGTCACGCAGATTGGTTTCAATAAGTTTGATGGTGCACGTAAGTCTGAATTACCTGCTGATATTCGAATCTCTGGTCCAAATGCCACGGTGGCGCAAGATCTAGAACCGGAATACCTCACTTTTGCAGACAATGGAAAAATCTACGTTGCACTGCAAGAGAACAATGCAATGGCAATCGTAAACCCTGAGAGCAAATCGGTAGAGAAGATTGTGGGTCTGGGCGAGAAATCTTGGTCTGATTCAAAACTGGATGCTTCGAACAAAGACAAAATCATTGGCAACTTTAAGAGCTACCCTCAACTGGTTGGTCTGTACATGCCAGATACCCTCGACAGCTACTCGGTAGATGGCAAAACTTACATCCTCTCTGCCAACGAAGGGGACGGTCGTGAGTATGGCTTCAAAACAACACAAGCTCTATGTGACCAAGCGGGCTTCAAGTGGGATGAAGACGATTACCTCGGTACAGATGAATATACTTCTGAGCAAGGCACCTGTTTAAGCCATATTGACGAAGTGCGCGGTAAGAAGCTGAAAGTCGCAGCAGACCACCCGCTGGCAAAGGCACTAAAAGACAACAAACAACTCGCGCGTCTAAAAGTGATTAAGCCAGAACAAACGCTTTCTGCACAAGACAATGTTCAAACCTTTGGTGCGCGTTCGTTCTCTATTTGGGATGAAAACGGTGAGTTGGTTTTCGATAGTGGTGACGATTTCGCGACCATCGCATTAATGAATGAAGGTAAGAACTTCAACAGCACCAACGATAGCAATGACAGTGGCGATGACCGCAGCGATGACAAAGGCATTGAGCCAGAGGCGATTGAAGTAGCACAAATCAATGGTCGCCATTACGCGTTCATCGGCTTGGAGCGTCAAGGCGGTATCATGATTTATGACATCACAGACCCGAAGCAAGCACAGTTCCTGCATTACGTAAACCGTCGTGATTACAGCCAACCGGTTTGCACGAAAGTGGAAGATGGCGAATGCGCGAACGACACTTACAATCCAAAAGCAGGTGATTTGGCGCCAGAGTCAATCAACTACTTTGCTCGTAACGGACAACACTTTATCGCAGTAGGCAATGAAGTTTCAGGCACGACGTCTGTGTTTCGAATCGAGCTTTAATTCTCGAACTTCAAAACGATAAAACAAAAAGCGCCCTAACTTAAGTCCGGGCGCTTTTTATAACGCGTTAGCATTGTTTGGCATTGAGATTCCCGACTCGCTCCTTCGTCGCTCTCGAGAATGACGGAAGCTAGCCTAGCAAAGGCATCCTGCAGTTCCGAGTAACCCCACACTACCAACGTCATTCCGGAAGTGAGGAACGAGATGTCCGGAATCTCTCTTTAATCACTCGGCTTTACTCTTCAATAGCCAATGTGTCGCACTTCGAAGCACAGATAAAGTCGTTCTTATGAAGGCCTTTAATAGAATGGCTCCACCACGTGATGGTCACTTTGCCCCACTCCAGCAAGATTGATGGGTGATGGAATTCATCTTCTGCAAGCTCGGCAATCTTGTTGCTAAACGCCCACGCTTGCTTGAAGTTCTTAAACTTGTAGACCTTCTCAAGTTGCGGAATCTCATCTCTCTCAATGATCTGCCAATCAGATAATTGCAGCAGCAAAGACTGTTGTTCGTCTTTACTAAGTGCAATGGCATCGATACTACAAGCTTCGCATTTTTGTTCATTCAACATGAGCAGGTTCCTTTGGTTCAAAAAGTGGTGGAAGCAATCCGGCTTCAATCGCTAGATCGGCTTGTTTCAATAAATTCAGTTGGCTAATTTGGAAAAGCTGGGACAGATCTTCAATCACGTAGTATTTCGGCTGCATGATGTCGATTCGATAAGGGGTTCTTAGCACAGTTTGCAGGTCAAACTCGTCTCTAATCGCGATGTCGCTTTCCAATGAATAGATGGTTTCTCCCGGAGATGAAAGGATGCCGCCACCGTAGATCTTGGTTTTGTTACCCTCTTGAACCAAACCGAACTCGACTGTAAACCAATATAAACGCGCAAGGTACCCCCGCTGCTTTGGTGTCGCGGCTTGTCCAAGCTGTCCGTAGTGCTCGGTAAAGGCGGCAAAATCAGGGTTGGTGAGCATGGCACAATGACCAAAAATCTCATGGAAGAAATCTGGCTCTTGTAGGTAATCAAACTCTTCTCGCGTTCTCAAAAATGTCGCGACTGGGAAGCGTTTATTTCCAAGCAAATTGAAGAAACGATCAAAGTCGATCAATGCAGGTACTGGCTCCACTTGCCAGCCCGTTGTTTCCATCAAAACACGATTGATTTCGGGCAGCTGTGGCACGCGGTCATGTGGTAAATCGAGTAGCTTGAGTCCATGCAGATAAGCGCTACATGCACGGTCTTGAATCACGCTCATTTGTCTTGTTACCAAGTCGCGCCAAATGGCATCCTCTTCATGGCTCCATTCCACCCTTCCATCCTGATCGACGGGTTTTGAATGATACTGAGTCATCGCACATCTCCGTTAACAAATCCTTTACATTAAGCCTATCTACACTCTTTTGTCCTTCCAATCCCCTGACCATTTTCCACTCAAAATTTAGGTGTAACATTTTCTTTACATTAACGCCTAACACATTGATATACATAAGGAGCCAGTTTCTCCAACGAGTTTGACTTTATTTCTGGTTCACATCAGACTGAAAACGTTAAAACTTTGTTACAGAGGGAGCTATGCGCGAGAGCAACAAAGTCTGGCAGCCGACGGAAGATCGAATCGAGCAAGCCAATATCACGCAGTTTATCGAGCACATTAATCGACAAGGTTTCGAGCTCAAAAACTACTCTGATTTGCACCAATGGTCTTTGGCGCATAACGAGCAGTTTTGGAAAGAGGTTTGGCAGTTTTGCGACCTAATTGGCACGCAAGGCGATACCGTTAAAGCGCAAGGTGAAAGCCGTTGGCAATCACCAATGCAAAATCGAGATGCCGTGTGGTTCCCTCAAGCTCAAGTTAACTACGCAGAGAACCTGCTCAGTTTGGCAGAGCAACAAGCGGATGAGCTGGCGATTTGGTTTGAAAACGAACGCGGCGACAAACAGACTTACACATGGAAACAGCTTTGTGACGAGGTCTCGAGCGTTCAGCAATGGTTAGTCGAATGTGGCATCAAGCAAGGCGATGTGGTTGCAGGCTATTTACCACATATGCCACAAACCGTTATAGCAATGCTTGCTACCACCAGCTTAGGCGCGACTTGGACGTCTACCTCCCCAGATTTTGGCGTAGAAAGCGTTATTGAGCGCTTCGGGCAAGTGAAGCCAAAGGTTCTCTTCACCTGCGATGGTTATACCTTCAACGGCAAAACTTTCGATATGTCAGAGAAGAACCATCACATCGCAGATCATCTTGATGGACTGAAACAAGTATGCCAGATCGGTTACCTCAAACCGCATGTATTCGAATGCGATGTTTGTACTCACGATTGGCAAAACATCATTAATCAGTATTCCCCTGCTCCATTGCATTTCACTCGCGTGGAATTCAATAGCCCGCTGTTTGTGCTTTATTCGTCCGGCACAACTGGCAAACCGAAGTGCATCGTGCATTCTGTTGGTGGTACGATTCTCAATCATCTTAAAGAGCATCAACTTCATTCAGATATTCAGCCTAAAGATCGCGTCTTTTATTACACAACCTGTGGTTGGATGATGTGGAACTGGCACGTATCTGCTCTAGCGAGTGGCGCGTGCTTGGTG
The DNA here is from genome assembly GCF_002875385.1 of Vibrio sp. 10N.222.52.B12. Taxonomy (NCBI): domain Bacteria; kingdom Pseudomonadati; phylum Pseudomonadota; class Gammaproteobacteria; order Vibrionales; family Vibrionaceae; genus Vibrio; species Vibrio sp. 10N.222.52.B12. Next base: position 7,783 of record NZ_MDAW01000041.1, read on the forward strand.
ATTTTCGATGGTAGCCCGGTTTATCCAGCACCTAATGTGTTGTGGGATTTAGCTCAGCGCGCCGAGGTGAGTCTCTTTGGCACTGCCGCCAAGTATCTAGAAGCGATAGAAAAAGCCGGACTGTCACCCATCAAAGATCACTCACTCCCTAATTTAAGAACACTCTGCTCTACTGGATCTGTGCTTTATCCAGAACAGTTTGATTACGTGTATCAACACATCAAACAGGACTTGCACTTGGCTTCTATTTCTGGCGGAACAGACATCTGTGGCTGCTTTGTATTAGGCAACCCTATCTCGCCTGTTTATCGTGGTGAGTGTCAGTACGCTGGCTTGGGTATTGATGTTCAAGTGTTCGACTCACCGGGTCAAAGTGTCAATGAACAGCGCGGTGAGTTAGTCTGCGCCAATTCCTTGCCTAACTTCCCTGTCGGCTTTTGGGATGATACCGGCGAGCGTTACCACAACGCGTACTGGGACAAGTTCGATGATATCTGGCATCACGGTGATGATGTCGAACGCAGCACCAAAGGTGGGTTCGTTTTTTACGGTCGCAGCGATGCATTGTTGAACCCTGGCGGTGTACGCATCGGCACAGCGGAGATTTATCAGCAGGTAAACGCCATTGACGGTATCGTCGATTCTATCGCTGTAGGTAAAGAGGTCGATCGCAATGAGCAAATCTGGCTGTTTGTGCAGGCCGCTTCGGGTGTCACTTTAGATGACAGGTTAGTAGCAGAGATTAAGTCGCGCCTCAAAACGTCCTGCTCGCCAAGGCACGTGCCAAGCCAAATCTTCGCCATCAGCGACATCCCTAAAACACGCTCAGGAAAGTTGGTAGAACTTGCAGTCAAACAAGTCATAAATGGTAAGGAAGTTGAGAACTTAGGTGCGATTGCGAATCCGGACGTTTTAGAGGAAATTCGACAACTCACGTTTGTCTAGCAAATCAAAGGAAACAAAAAAGCGAGCTAAATAGCTCGCTTTTCTTATGTTCTTTATCGGAGATTAACGGCGACCTACGCCCATTAATACTGACATTGTGTGCCCGTCTGATGTGATTTCGAAGACCTTCTTCGTTTCTACCTCAGCAAAGCCTGCTTTGATAAGTGCATTCTCTGATTTCGCTAGAGTGAAGCCCTCTTTCGCTGAATCTGCAACCCAATCGAAGTGAACAAAATAGCCACCTTTATTGAGTAATGAATGCGAAATCTTTAATGCGGTTTCAAAATCATCAATGAATGCAAGCACAGAAGATGCCACTACAAGATCAAACTGATTACGAAACGCTGGATGTTGAGCAACCAAACCACGGGTTAACACATCCACTACCGGTTCAACGTTTACAAGTTCTTTCTTATCGAGCTCTTCGATCATAGCTTCGGACGCGTCCAATGCCACAATGTCTTTAGCGGATGGTGACAACAGCTGGCTTAACTGCCCAGTCCCACATCCAAAATCCAATACTTTAATGCCATCAAGCTGAGTAAGCTGTTGTAACTGTGCAAACACCGACTGAGCAAATTGTTCTGTTGCTGGGTTTGATTCCCAATTCTTTGCTAAGCCGTCCCAATCTTGTGCCATCGTGGCCTCCATGTTCACTTCTTGTAACCCCCATAGATTACCGCAAAACCGTTAAAACACCATAGACTTATCTGGCGAATCCGTGTTTTTTTCGATAATCTTTCTTACCATTAGAAAGTCAATTCCGACGTACTGCGCGTTATTACCATTTCACTTTAGGTCTCGTCTAATCATGAACTTAGCTCAAGTTGAAGCTTTTTGTACCATTGCCGAGTGTGGTTCCGTCTCAGAGGCGGCACGCCAATTAGACTGCAATCGAACCAAACTCAGCATGTCGATTAAGGCACTTGAAAAAGACTTAGATGTTGAGTTGTTCCTTCGCACGGGCAATCAACTCATGCTCTCTGAAGCAGGAAAGGCGATTTATAAAGATTGCGAAAACCTGCTTGTTACAGCTCAACGTATCAAGAAAACCTGCGCTCTAGTGTCTGATGGGTTCAACGCAGAAGTTTGGGTCGCACGTGATGACTCCCTTCCTGATGAATTATGGCAAGAGCTATCTCACACACTCAATAATCGCTTCCCCTCAACCACCTTCAACTTGATATTGGCTTCCAGTGGCGACCTTTCAAATTTAGTCAGTACACAACAAGTCGATTTTGCTTTTGGTGTAGACTACGAACGTGTTGACGACCCGCATATTGTCTACAATCCATTAGGCAAAATTCGAATGATGTCGGTCTGTGGCTTTGATCACCAACTGAGTAAAATGCGCCGCGTAACCGATGAAGACCTGCGTAACCAGATGCAAGCGTTGATGGTGTACTTGAATGAAAAAGACAACCCGGAACTCCACCCCTTTTCTACTCGATATATTGGTTTTTCCAGTTTTGACTACATGCTAAACACCATTTTGGAAGAAGACGCATGGGGTGTATTGCCAGAGCCTTTGATCCGACATTATTTGAGACATCAGAAACTTGCAGTGATCAAACACACCTATGGTTTGACGCAAGAGGACTACTGTATGTTTGTGCCAAACGGGCAAACAGAGCACCCTGCAATGAGTTGGCTGGCTGATAAATTAAGCGAGTATTTATTCGACTTCTAAACATATTTCACTGAGCGTCAAATATATTGACAGAAAGAAGTAAACATAAGTCACTGAATAATAAGAAAACCACCAAAGAACCATCTCATATCGATTAAATGTCACGCAGTTTTAATTTGCTTAAATTCGCCCAGAAGAGAACAATGTAAGGGTGTAGAAATAAAAGGCATATTTTATGTGTGACAGGACAAGCAAAAACGAAAACCGAATCTTAACCTTCTCAGCCCTTTTAGCTTCTGGGTTTGCAGTCGGTGGGATGGTACTTGGCTTGCTTGTTGGGTCGATCGTCATCGTATTTGACGGTGTTTATTCTCTGGTCAGTCTGCTGTTAACTTTATTGTCACTGGCAGCTTCTTACTACATCAGCAAGCCATCAAAATCTATTTTTCCTTTCGGCAAAGCTGTACTTGAACCTATCGTTATCGCTATCAAAGCAGCGGTTATTATAATTGTGGTTGCTTTCTCATTGTTCTCAGCGGTAACCGCGCTGATGTCAGGCGGCCGAGAGGTCGATGCTTCTATTGCAACTATCTTCGGTGTAGTTAACGTGGTTGGTTGTGGTTACGCTTGGTGGTTTATGACGAAGAAAAGTCGTCGCTTCTCGTCAGGTTTAATCGAAGCTGAGAAAAAACAATGGCAAATGGATACGCTTTTAAGTGTTGCTGTTACAGCAGGTTTTATCGCTGCTTGGTTAGTATCATTAACACCATACGCCCACTACGCCGTCTATGCAGACCCAATGATGATGCTATTGATGGGCTTCTATTTCCTTAAAGTACCATTTGATATGCTAGTTGGTGCCCTACGCGAACTGTTAATGATGACACCAAGCAAAGAGTTGTGTCAGAGCGTTGGTAAAGACGTTTCAGACATCGAAAAAGTGACTGAGCACCAATTGAAACTGGCTGGCGTTACTAAAGTTGGTCAAGAGCTACGAGTAAATGTGGACGTGCATGTGGATGACGACACACTAGAGCTTGATACGCTAGAGCACACTCGTAAGCAGCTTACTAAGCGACTATCGAAGCACAGATTCAAGCTTCAATTACAATTGAACGTCGCGTATTAGAGCACCACCAGAAATCATTAGAACTCAAAAGAAAAGCTCCCAATCTTGGGCAATGTAGTTCACTTAAGC
>NZ_MDAW01000042.1:0-1936 GCF_002875385.1 Vibrio sp. 10N.222.52.B12
TTGTCGAGTAGACGACACCTGTTACCAAGTGCCGTCCCTCTAAGAACCCAGCGTGCAACTTTCACCGCACTAGGCTCAAGCCTTCACTAAGGCACCGATTGGCACCCAGCAACTTATAAAGCAGTGAGAGCAGGTTCATGCCACGAGTTACGGCATTGCCTCTTTGATTTTCTCTTTGCCAAGTATTCTTGGTATTGAGGATCAAAAGGCGTAGCGGCACTCCTGATTTTCACATGTCTCTCTATTGGCACCTTGGCTATTTGAAACAGATTGAACTGACAATCCATATTCATGATCTTCTGCCAACCGTGAAATTGCCATTGACCTTGACGGTTGATGAAGTATTTAAGCGCGATCCAAGTTCTGGATTTTGTTGGATGACGCCTTTTAGCCCAGTGCCATAACGTATGGAATAGCTTGTGACCTACATATCCGAACACCTGTTTAACCACGCAGTGTCGATAGTAATTCGACCAGCCCCTGAGTTTCGGATTTATCAACTTGATAAGATCATTAACGGGGATGGTTGCGTGCTTCTTGATGAGTTCGCGCAAATTACTTAGGAACAGTAGCGTGTTGGATTTGCTCGGCTTAATGAGCAATTTCCCTTTGTACTTCCTATGATTAAAACCTAGGAAATCAAAACCACTACTGATGTGGGTAATGTGCGTTTTCTCTTCGGAGAGTGTTAAGCCTCTTTCCGCTAAGAAATCAGCGATCAACGGTTTGATATCGTTCTCTAACACTTCCTTTGAAGCGCAAGTGACGACGAAATCGTCGGCGTATCCAATAAAGTTGGCTCTTGCGCCCTTTTTGAGCGCGGTAGACTTTATGCGTTGCTCAAGCCCTGCAAGAGTCATTAGCATCAAGGTGGGGGATATAACCCCGCCTTGAGGTGTTCCCTCATCTGTACGATAGAACAGCCCTTTGTCCATAAAACCAGACTTTAGCCATTGTTCCAACATACGTTTATCGACGGCAATGTTATCCATTAACCATTGATGTCCGATCTTGTCGAAACAAGCTTTGATATCTCCCTCAAGAACCCATTGTGCAGATTTCTTTAGCGCCAGACATTTGAAGCACTGAGCGATTGCATCGGCAGTACTGCGGTTTGGTCTAAATCCATAACTATTAGGGTCGGCAAGTGTTTCTGATACTGGCTCTAGTGCAAGAAGATGAAGCGCTTGCTGCGCTCTGTCGACCATGCACGGGATACCAAGTGGTCTGAGCTTACCGTTTTTCTTGGGGATGTAGATACGCTTGAGCGGTTTGGCTTGATAAGCTTTTCTGCTCAATTGATTGACTGCTTTCATGCGGCGCGTATCCGTGCTCCAGATGACGCCGTCTATTCCTCGCGTTTTACTGCCTTTGTTTTGTGATACCCGCTTAACAGCAAGAAGTTTTGCCGAACGCGAGTGAGTTAGTATCCACTGCAACGCTTTCGCTTTGCTGTGTTTACCTTCTCGTGTTGCCTTTGCAATACGCATCTGAAGCTTTAAGACATGGGTTTCAACGGCTTTCCAGTTTATGGTCTGCCATTGAGCACTGCTAGGAGAGGCACTAATCTCTTTTGAAATCATCATTTGCGTTTCTCCTTGAATAAAGTTCTTCAAATTCTCTTGCAACGGAAGACCAGTCGGAAGTCAGCTCACTTTCGTGCCAGATAGAGACCTGTATCTGCATCGTTACAATGCAGCCTTCGCTTTTTCCAACATCCTCTACCTGCATCAATGTCGGTCGCAGAGACTTTCCCAGTGGGAGTGATACAGGCTTACCGTGTTCCGTATGTCGCGCAATGTCAGGGTAGATGCCCGCTATGGTGCGGAGAGCTCAACGATCACGAAAGAGCATGGGGCAATCTCTTTCCGACTCTCTTGCCTTTTGGCTACAGCGTATTAACCACTTCCGCTGTTTCATCATATAACGCACCTTA
>NZ_MDAW01000043.1:0-18269 GCF_002875385.1 Vibrio sp. 10N.222.52.B12
TGGCTTAAACCGATCTCAGGTAAGTTAGTTTATCAGGCACCTTCCACTACGAATCATCGGGTAAGTACTCCTCCTCTGACGTTGCTGGCGGCGTTGGTGTCCAAATTAGCTTTAGATAAAAACTGCACTCAATAAGTCCATAGCCAAGGAAGGCTTTTATTTAGGTAACTCTATGAAACGCAAATTCTTTCTCGCTGCCCTTATTCTCGCTCCTATTAGCGTCCAAGCTTCAGGTATTTATGTTTCTCCAGAAGTTAAGATTGGCTCATTTCGAGGGGCTGGTATCCAACTGGGGGCAACCGATATTGCGGGCTTTGATGCACTGTATTTTGATTACTCTCAGATTACTTATAAGAGCGGTAATTATGATGAAACCATTGACGCCTACCGTATTGGCTTTCAACACTTATTTGGTCATCAACCACAGATGGGATTTCAAGCGAGCTTAGGATTAGCGCAGTACGATGGAACGTATCGCAATGAACGAAGAGATGCGAACGGATTGAGTATTGGTGGCGCTTACGTATACCAAGTTAACCCAATATTGTCGGTAAGAGCAGGGGCGGATTTAGACGTTTTCATGAACGATAAAACCCACACCTTTACTGATACGGCAATTAACTTCTCTCTGGGCTTTGGCCTGCGCCTTTAAGACTTACTTCAGTACGTCATCGATGCTTTGATCACCAAGGTGACGTACGTCTTTGCCTTTCACGAAATAAATGATGTATTCACAGATGTTTTGACAACGATCGCCCACACGCTCAATGGCACGTGCCGACCACATCACTTGCAGGATATGCGGAATATTTTTCGGGTCTTCCATCATGTATGTCATCAACTGACGAATCACCGCTTCGTATTCCGCATCCAACTTATCATCGAGCTTATGCACTTCTGCTGCGGCTTCTACGTCCATACGCGCAAATGCATCTAACACTTGGTGTAGCATCTGGATCGCTTGACGACATAGTGGCTCTAACGATACATGAAACTGACGTTCTTGCGATGATGGGCTTTCAATTGCGACATAAGCAATGCGCGTCGCAACATCACCAATACGCTCAAGATCGGTGATGGTCTTAATAATCGCCATGATCAAACGTAAGTCTTTTGCAGTTGGCTGACGCTTGGCAATGATACGGGTACAAGCATCATCAATAGACACTTCCATCGCGTTCACTTTATGATCATCACGCACAACTTTACGCGCCAGTTCGATATCTTCCTTATGCAAGGCTTGAATAGCATACGAGAGTTGCTGCTCTACCAAGCCGCCCATGGTAAGTACATGGGTACGAATCGATTCTAGCTCTACGTTAAATTGTCCTGAGATGTGACGTCCAAAGTGCATGGCTTTCCTTTAATCCTTAAGAGATCGTAACTTAACCGTAACGACCGGTGATGTAATCTTCGGTTTGTTTCTTCATTGGAGAAGTGAAGATCGAATCCGCATCCGAGTATTCAATCAACTTACCCATATGGATAAATGCAGTGTGATCACTGACACGCGCCGCTTGTTGCATGTTATGGGTAACGATAACCACAGTATATTGAGTCTTGAGCTCATTGATAAGCTCTTCAATAGTTAAAGTTGATATTGGGTCCAATGCCGATGTCGGTTCATCCAATAATAGAACTTCAGGTTCGATAGCGACGGCACGAGCAATCACCAAACGCTGTTGTTGGCCGCCAGAAAGTCCAAATGCGTTTTCATGCAGACGGTCTTTTACTTCGTCCCATAATGCCGCAGAGCGTAGTGAACGCTCGACCGCATCATCCAACATGCGACTGTTCTTCACACCTTGCAGACGAAGGCCATAAACCACGTTTTCGTAAATCGACTTAGGGAATGGGTTTGGGCGCTGGAATACCATGCCAACTCGGCGACGCAGCGTGGCGACATCCACACTTGGGTTGTAGACGTTCTTACCATGCAGACGTACTTTACCCGTCACTTTACAACCTTCAACTAAGTCGTTCATTCGGTTGATACAGCGCAGCAGTGTGGATTTACCACAACCTGACGGGCCGATGAACGCCGTTACGCGCCCTTTCGGAATACGCATGGAGATATCATGTAGCGCCTGAGCCTGACCATAGAAAAGATTAAGGTTCTCAATCGAGATAGCCGTTTGTTCATCCGTCAGGTTATGCACATCCAATGGTGGCTCGTAACCCAATGTATTATCAAAGTTAAACATGCTTAATCTTGTCCTAAAGTTCTGTATTTCTCTCGCAGATTATTACGAATGCTGATTGCTGTTAAGTTTAGTCCGACAATAACCGTCACGAGTAAGAAAGAAGTCGCGTAAACCAGCGGACGCGCGGCTTCGATATTCGAAGTCTGGAAGCCAACATCGTAAATGTGGAAGCCTAGGTGCATAAACTTTCTGTCCAAGTGCACATAAGGGAATTGCCCATCCACTGGCAAGCTAGAAGCTAACTTCACAACGCCCACCAGCATCAATGGTGCCACTTCCCCCGCAGCTCGGGCAATTGCGAGAATTAAACCTGTAATGATCGCAGGGGTTGCCATAGGCAATACGACACGCCACAACGTTTCGAACTGCGTTGCGCCCAACGCCAACGATCCATGACGAACAGAGCTAGGAATACGGGTTAAGCCTTCTTCCGTGGTGACAATCACCACCGGTAACGTCAAGACAGCCAGAGTCAGTGCTGACCACAATAAGCCAGGCGTGCCAAAGGTTGGAGCGGGTAATCGCTCGGCGTAAAACAGGTTATCGATAGAGGCGCCAATAGTGTAAACAAAAAAGCCTAAACCAAACACGCCGTAAACGATCGAAGGAACACCAGCAAGATTAATAACTGCAATACGAATCACGCGAGTAAGAGCATTGTTCTTGGCATACTCATGTAAGTAAATCGCCGCAACTACGCCCAATGGCATCACGATGATAGACATGATGATAACCAAGAAAACCGTACCGAAAATTGCCGGAAAAACACCACCTTCAGAGTTCGATTCGCGAGGGTCTTCGGATAAAAACTTCCAAACCTGTTTCCCCCAATGGGCAACCTTCTCAGGTAATGACATTTGGTTTGGATACCAGTAGTCCAAAATATCTTCTAACGGAATCGCAACCTGAGTTCCAGTCATGTCTTCGACAATAAGAGAGTAATCAGAGAAGCCTAAACGTAAACCATCAAGCTGAGTATCTAGCTTCGCGAGTTCCGCTTCAATTTCGGCTTTTCGTTGGCTATTGTTCACCAAAAACTCGTCCGTGATGGTGTCGTTGAGCTCGTGCTTGCGTTTATCTAAGCGAAGCTGCTCTAACTGCCACCCCAAGTCTTTTACTTGATCATCCACCAACATATCAATTTCATGATGTAAGGTTTCTGCATCATCGAGCTTCTGATCCAAAAGCGTTTGGATGTTGTTTTCGTAGCGTTTTTCCCCGTCTTGGAAGGCTACAAATTTACCGAAGAAGTAGCCACCACTGCTGCGTTCGATCACTGCCCATTCACTCGGCGTCGTCGGGTCATCCAACTGTATTTTCAGCACAGAAATAAAATCTGATGGATACAATTCACGGTTAGCAATTTTGATGTTTAAGCGCGTCGCGAATTCTTCATCATCCTCGAGTTTATTCGCCGCATCTTCTGGTAGGTAACTTCTTGGTACAAAACTGCGCTCGTAAACTTGACCAACAAGAGTCGAGTTTTCATGCAACACTTCGCCCTGCACAGGAGTCAGCGCAGCAACATTCCATTGATAAAGTGGCGCGGGCCAGAAGTATGTGAGTCCCTTCCAACCAATCAACAGCAATAAACCAAGGACAGAAAGCAAACTGATGCTTACCGCTCCCCCAGTTAACCATATCCAAGGTGCGCCAGAACGAATCCAATTTAACACGCTATTACTCGCTCTTTCATTAACTGATTACAACGCACGATATTTATCTCTCAGCCTTTGACGAACCCATTCCGCCAATGCATTCACCGCAAAGGTGAAGACAAACAAAATTAATGCTGATAGGAACAATAATCGGTAGTGAGAACTGCCCACTTCCGACTCTGGCAATTCAACCGCAATGGTTGCCGACAAGCTACGTAAGCCTTCTAGCACGTTCCAATCCATTAATGGTGTATTGCCCGTCGCCATTAACACAATCATGGTCTCCCCCACAGCGCGACCAAGCCCCATCATGATTGCCGAGAAAATCCCCGGACTGGCTGTCAGCAGGACGACATAAATCAAGGTTTGCCATGGCGTGGCTCCCAGAGCTAATGAGCCATCCGATAGGTGCTTCGGCACTGAGAAAATTGCATCTTCTGCAATGGTGAAAATCGTAGGGATAACCGCAAAGCCCATCGCTAAGCCAACCACCAGCGCGTTGCGTTGGTCAAAGCCAATACCATGATCAGTCAGGAACAAACGCATGTCACCACCAAAGAAGGCTTGCTCAAGCATTGGCGATACCCACACACCTAAACCAATCAACAGCAAAATCAAAGGCATTAACACCAAAGCATGCCATCCGTTTGGCAGGCGGTTACGTATTAGTTGTGGGATCAGCGCCCATAGTCCGCCCATCACCATGGTGCTCAGAGGCAAAACAAACAGCATCACCACAACGGTAATCAGGTGGTCTTCCACAATCGGAGCGAACCAAAGCCCGGCAAGGAAACCAATGATAACCGTCGGCAAAGCTTCCATTAACTCAATTGAAGGCTTTACCACACGACGCATTCGAGGCGACATAAAATAAGCCGTATAAATCGCTCCTAGTACCGCCAAAGGTACCGAGAATAACATCGCGAACATCGCCGCTTTAATGGTCCCAAACGCAATAGGAACCAAGCTGAATTTCGCTTCGAAATCATCACTGGCCGAGGTCGATTGCCATACAAACTCTGGCTCAGGGTAACCTTCATACCACACTTTTTGCCATAAAGATGACAACGATACTTCTGGGTATGGGTTATCAACGAACGCCACATTTAACTCGTCATTTTGCCAAGTAATCAGATAACGCTCGTTATTCGACATTCCCGCCATCACAGGTGCCTGCTTGTATGCACGCTTAAACAGCACCAGTTTCTCGCTGGTGGTGTAATGGCTCTGCAACGTTCCGTTAGTGTAGAAGCTGTAAAAGCCTTTACGGTGGGAATCCGGCAACAAGTACTTAAGCTCCGATGCCAACTTGAATTCACGAATATGCGTCAAGGTGCGTTGATCACCTTGTAGGGTATCAAACCATTGAGAAACGTGACCATCGTTATGAGTAACCAAGATGGAATAAGCGCCAGCTAATAAGTCAATGGTTCTCACCGAATGTTTAGTATCACCTTGAGTAAGATCGATGACCTCACGCACAGAGAACTTATCTTCTCCTTTCACTAACACAATCAGCTCGGAGCCATTACGCAGGTACAAATTCTTTCCGTCAGGTGTTAGTAACATTTGATCGGGCGAATCAAAACCTGATGAAAAAGTGTAATCAATGGTGCTCGGCGGTGCGTCTAATAGCTGTGGCTCTTGCCAGCGAGCTTTAAGCACTCCTGTCTGAGTCTGCCATACTAACGTTGGGGTTTGGGTCGAAGCACTAAAAACAAACTGTGTTACCGGATCGCTGGCATTCGTTAGCTGCATATCCATGCCAGAATGAAAAGGAATGACCTCCGGTGGACGGGTATTTTCTCTTAGTGTCGCGTTAAATTCTGGCTTAAAAAGGTAAGCGAAACCATTTTCATCAACTAATCCATACCAACCTAAACCAGGGGCAGATTGAGCAAACGCAACAGGGTTACGAGCCATTTGCTGTGTGTATAAAGCTGGCTTACTCGGGTGATCCAGCGATAAGAAACGAACCTCCCCCGACTGGGTTAACACCAGTCCAATTTGAGAATAGTCATCGACTGAAATTGCGAGAGGTTTCCCACTTTGGGTTGCTCTAGAGGCATAATTGGTTTCGACCTCTGCATCAGAAAACAGAGGGATGATCACCATTGCAAGGTAAACGAAGATCAAAACAAGGGCGGCTAACACGCCTACACCACCGGATGTCACTGCAAATCGAACTAAACGATCTTTGATCAATCGCTTCTTATCTTTTTCCTGCAATGAAAACTCGGCTTGTGCCATTGATCTCTCTACCCTTTTTGACTTAGTACTAGAATATGTCGTTAAGATGACAATTATATTACAGATCACATTAAACGACTGAAAAGAATACAACTCTTATGCATGCCGTAGTATGAAATAAATCTGTAATGAAAAACTCATAATGTTCACACTCCTCTTTTATCCCTCGATGAGTGCGGATTCACTCTTTTTTAGGCTAGGTAAGGTTATGAGCGCAGAAAAACTCTATATAGAAAAAGAACTTAGTTGGTTATCTTTCAACGAACGAGTACTACAAGAAGCTGCCGACAAAACCGTCCCTCTCATTGAACGAATTCGATTTCTCGGGATATTTTCCAATAACTTAGATGAATTCTATAAAGTACGCTTTGCGGATGTAAAACGTCGGATCTTGATCAGCCAAGAACGCGGTGGAAGCGACAACTCTAAGCACTTGTTAACAAAGATGCAAACCAAAGCATTGAAGCTAAACGAACAATTCGATGAATTATACAGTGAATTAATACGTGAAATGGCACGACGTCGGATTTTTTTAGTTAATGAGCACCAATTAGATGACACACAAAAACGTTGGGTAACCAAGTATTTTCGTAAAGAAGTCATGCCGCACATTACCCCTCTTCTTATTAAAGAAGATATTGATGTTCTGCAGTTTCTTAAAGACGAATACGCTTACATTACGGTCGATCTGCAAAAAGGCGATCAATCCCAATACGCTTTAATTGAGATCCCAACCGATCACTTACCTCGCTTTGTTATGTTGCCTGAAAAAAAAGGCAAGCGACGTAAAACGATCATTTTACTCGACAATATTATTCGCTATTGCCTTGATGAACTTTTTAAAGGCTTTTTCGAATACGATGCTCTTAACGGCTATGCGATGAAAATGACCCGTGATGCTGAGTACGACTTGCGTTACGAGGTTGAGTTTAGCCTGCTTGAACAAATGTCTGAAGGGGTGAATCAACGTCTTACCGCCTTACCTGTACGCTTTGTATATGAGCGAGATATGCCGCAAAAGATGCTCGATTTTTTATGCAAAAAACTACAGATTTCTAATTACGACAACCTCATCCCTGGTGGGCGCTATCATAATTTCAAAGACTTTATTGGTTTTCCTAACGTTGGCCGAGATTATTTAGAAAACAAACCGATGCCGCCAATGAAGTGTGCAGACTTTGAGGGCTATGCAAACAGTTTTGAAGCCATCAAAGCCAACGATATACTGCTGCACTACCCTTATCATACCTTTGATCATATTTCGGAATTGGTTCGACAAGCCTCGTTCGATCCTAAAGTCCTAAGCATCAAGATCAACATCTACCGTGTCGCCAAAGACTCGCGTTTGATGAACTCGTTGATCGATGCTGTACATAATGGCAAGGGAGTCACCGTTGTTGTGGAGCTGCAAGCTCGCTTCGATGAAGAAGCGAATATCGAGTGGTCCAAAATACTAACGGAGGCTGGTGTACATGTCGTCTTCGGCGCCCCTGGTCTTAAGATTCACTCCAAGTTACTGCTAATAAGCCGTCGTGAAGACGGAGAGATTGTTCGCTACGCTCACATTGGTACTGGGAACTTTCACGAGAAAACAGCACAAGTGTACACGGACCTTACCTTGCTGACCGCCGATCAAGAACTCACCGATGAGGTACGAAATGTATTTGGCTATATCGAAAATCCATACCGTCCGGTGAAGTTCAATCATTTGATTGTCTCTCCACGAAACTCACGAACACAATTATATCGCTTAATTGACAACGAAATTGCCAATGCCAAAGCAGGAAAAAAAGCAGCACTGACCATCAAGGTCAATAACCTCGTCGATAAAGGCATCGTCAATAAACTCTACGGCGCGAGTAATGCTGGAGTAAAAATCAAGATGATCATTCGTGGTATGTGCTCATTGGTCCCAGGCATTGAAGGGGTGAGCGAGAACATTCAGATCATCAGTATCGTCGATCGCTTCCTAGAGCATCCTCGCGTGGTAATTACTCACAATGACGGCGAACCACAGGTGTACATCTCCTCAGCGGACTGGATGACTCGAAATATCGATCATCGAATTGAAGTTGCAGCCCCCGTCCGTGATCCACGTTTGAAACAGAGGATTATTGATATAACTAACATTCACTTTACCGATACAGTAAAAGCTCGCCTGATAGATAAAGAGATGAGTAACAGCTACGTACCGCGAGGTAATCGTAAAAAAGTTCGCTCACAAGTTGCCATCTACGACTATCTTAAAAATATAGAGAAGCAAATAAGAAAACAAAAAGCCGATGCCTCAAATACTTGAACAAGATGTACGCCATATCGCTGCAATTGACCTCGGGTCAAACAGTTTCCATATGGTGGTAGCGAAAGTTGTCGGTAGTGATCTTCAACTTGTCAGTCGCCATAAACAACGCGTACGGTTAGCTGCCGGACTCGATTCAGAGCTCAATCTTAGCCATGCAGCAATGGAACGAGGTCTTGAGTGCCTCGCGATGTTCGCCGAACGCTTGCAAGGCTTTGAAGCTTCAAACGTAAGAATTGCAGCCACCCACACTTTAAGGCGTGCTAACAACGCCCATCTCTTTATCCAACGAGCCAAAGAGGTGCTGCCTTTTCCAATTGAAATTATTCCGGGCGAAGAAGAAGCTCGCCTCATCTATCTCGGCGTCGCACATACTCAAGCGGAATCTAACTCCAAACTGGTCGTCGACATCGGTGGCGGCAGTACTGAGATGATCATTGGTCAAGAGTTTGACCCAGAGCTTCTGAACAGCAAGCAAATGGGTTGTGTAAGCTTTACCGAGCAGTTCTTCAATAATGGCAAACTGTCACGTAAGAACTTCAGCAAAGCGATTATCGCCGCAGAGCAACGCATGGAATCCGTTGCTGCCAAATACCGCAAGAAAGGCTGGGATATTGCCCTCGGCTCTTCCGGAACTAATAAAGCGATTCGCGAAGTATTGATTGGATTGGGTCATGAGGATGGACTGATCACCAACAAGCGTTTGGGTAAGCTCATCGACACATTGTGCGAGTTTGATTCCATTGATGATATCGAGCTTGTTGGTCTGACCGATGAACGCAAGCCAGTCTTTGCCGCTGGTGTAGCCATTTTGTCTGCCATCTTCCAATCACTAAAAATCAACCAGATGTTCTTCTCGGATGGCGCATTACGTGAAGGTCTGCTTTACGAGATGGAAGAACGCTTCGCCCGTTCTGATATTCGTATGCGCACCACAGAAAATCTAGCAAAACAACATCGCGTTGATATCGAACACGCAGCGCGCATAAAAGGTCATGCAAGAGAGATGCTGTGCAATGTTCGTTCTGAACTTGGTATCAAGAAGAAGAGTGAGCTGTTTGATTTACTAGAATGGGCTGCTTTGCTGCATGAAGTCGGCTTGAGCATCAGTCTGCGCGGTTTCCATCGTCACTCATTCTACATTCTGCTGCACTCCAACTTACCCGGCTTTAACCGCGAACAGCAATTGGTATTGGCGACTTTAGCTCGCTTCCAACGTAAATCCCTCAAGCTTAATGAGTTCCCAGAGTTCAATCTCTACAAAGAGAGTGACATCATCAACTTAATTAAAATTCTACGCCTAGCCATTGTGGTCAACGGTCAACGCAATGATGACCCACTACCAGAGCTGACACTATCGATACAAGAAGATAAGTGGGTACTTACCTGCGTAGAAGAAGATTGGTTGGAGAGTAACAAACTGCTCGGTGCTGATTTGCAGGAAGAACAGCAACGTTGGGAAAGCGCAAGATGGACATTGAGCTTCTAGCTGTAAACTCATGAGACAAAGAAAAAGGTCAGCTTACAAACCGACCTTTTTCAATTCCTCTGCAGCAAAATCAGCAGTAATCGGGACATAACCGTCTTTCGCAACCAGCGCTTGCCCTTGGGCAGAGAACATAAAGCGAATGAACTCAGCTTCAATTGGGCTTAGCGGGTAATCAGGATGTTTATTCACGTATACATAGAGGTAACGTGATAGTGGGTACTTACCTGAGATGATATTTTCACGCACAGGGCTAACGTAATCTGTGCCTGTTTTCGCAATTGGGACTAAACGAACACCCGCCACGCGATAGCCTACGCCTGAATAACCTACACCACTAATCGTAGATGCAACAGACTGCACCACTGATGCAGATCCCGGTTGCTCGTTCACACGAGTTTTAAAATCACCGCCACACAAGGCATTACTTTTAAAATAACCGTACGTACCCGATACTGAGTTACGCCCAAACAGCTGCAAGTTACGTTTTGCCCACTCGGCTTTGATGCCTAACTCACGCCAGTTGGTGATGAACTCACTTTCACCGCAGCGCAATGTCGCCGAGAACATTGCATCCAACTGATGAAAGTTAAGCCCTTTGATTGGGTTGTCTTGATGAACGAAGATGCCAATCGCATCAATTGCAACACGAAGTGCCGTTGGCTTGTAACCATGTACACGCTCAAATGCTTCGATTTCACGCATACGCATTGAACGACTCATTGGACCGAATTGCGCCGTTTGTTCCGTTAACGCCGGTGGCGCAGTCGATGAACCAGACGCCTGAACCTGAGCATTAATGTTCGGGTAGATAGATTTAAACTCTTCTACCCAAAGTGTGGTCATGCCTGCTAACGTATCTGAGCCGACAGACAATAAGTTACCCGCAATACCCGTCGTCTTTTGATAATTCGGCAACGGTTGATCTTGTGCAAATGCCACGCTGGAGAGCACCAACATGGCTAGAGTGATTTTCTTAATAGCTTTGGATACGACACTCATTACTTCACCACCAAACGACTTGGTAGGATGAAAGAGAACTTACTGCCGACACCAACTTCACTGTAGATTTCGAGGTGAGAGTCATGGTGGCTCAATGCGTGCTTCACGATGGCCAAACCGAGACCACTGCCCCCCGTATCACGAGAGCGTGCTTTATCCACGCGATAGAAACGTTCGGTCAATCGATGTAAGTGTTGTGGCTCAATACCATCACCGCTGTCTTCAACCTCTAGACAAGCACCTTGTGCGGTTTGATACCAACGGACATTAACGTGAGCACCTGGAGGGGTGTACTTCACCGCGTTGTAAACTAAGTTGGAGATAGCACTGCGTAACTGGTCATCATCACCAAGGACACGTAAGCTAGAATCAACATCGAAAGTCAACTGGTGCTTATCATCACCACTCAAACTGATCGCTTCTTTCTCAAGCACTTCTAACATACTTGGTACGTTCACAACGTCTTCTAGCTCATGCATTGGCGCCGCTTCGATCTTAGACAGCGTTAATAACTGGTTCACCAAACTGTTCATTCGATTTAGCTGCTCGGTCATTACACCATGTGCTTTACTCCACATTGGACCAACGATCATGTCTGGATCTTCCGTCATCTCTAAATAGCCTTGCAGTACCGTCATAGGGGTACGCAGTTCATGAGATACGTTAGCGAAAAAGTTACGGCGCATACCTTCAAGCTGTTTAAGCTGGCTCACATCACGCACCACCATCAAATGTTCGCCTTCGGTGTAAGGCACGATACGCAATTCCAACATACGTTCGACGTTGAGCGGCGAGCGCATTTCTAGCGGCTCAGAGAAATCTTGCTTGTTGATGTACTTGATAAAATCAGGAGTACGGATGAGATTAGAAATAGGCTGTCCAGAATCTTCTGGCCAGTGGAATCCTAAAAGGTGCTGAGCAAGCTTGTTACACCACACAATATTGCCTTCAGCACGAAAAACCACTACCGCATCCGGTAGCGATTCAGCACCATTACGGAAACGGCGAATTAAATTGGTGAGCTCTTTACGTTTTCGACGCTGACGTTGTTGTAAGCGGTATAAACCGTTAAACAAAGATTCCCAGTTACCACTACCTGATGGTGGGGTCAGACGCTTTTCATCCCATAACCAAGCCGATAAGCGAACCTGATTATGCAGATGCCAGACAAGCTGCAAAGCCGTGGCCGCCAGAAGCAACCACGGCATATAACCGAATATCCATCCTATGATCACCCAAGGGGTGTAAAAAAAAGCCAGCTCCCAGGCCAGCTTTTTCCAAGTTAATCTTTCAACCACTCATTACTCCAGAAATGGTATTGATAAGCTGCTAGCGATGTTATGCCTTCGTCGAGAAACGGTAACCTGCACCACGAACGGTTTGGATTAGTTTGTCGTGACCTGCCGCTTCAAGTGCTTTACGCAAGCGACGAATGTGTACGTCAACGGTACGGTCTTCAACATACACGTTGGTGCCCCAAACGTTGTTTAGCAGTTGTTCACGACTGTAAACGCGCTCTTGGTGCGTCATAAAGAAGTGCAGCATTTTGAACTCTGTTGGTCCCATATCAACCGCTTCATTATTTGCGGTCACGCGGTGAGAAACAGGGTCCAACTTCAGACCTTGTACATCAATCACATCTTCAAGCGCTGTTGGCGTTACTCGGCGAATAACCGCTTTAAGGCGAGCTACTAACTCTTTTGGTGAAAAAGGCTTAGTGATGTAATCGTCTGCACCAACTTCAAGGCCACGAACCTTGTCTTCTTCCTCACCGCGAGCTGTTAGCATTACGACAGGAATATTGCGCGTTAACTCTTCACGCTTCATGTGTTTGATGAAGTTGATGCCACTACCACCAGGTAACATCCAATCTAGTAGCACTAAATCTGGGAAGGGTTCAGCCAGTTTAGTTACCGCAGTATCATAATCTTCTGCTTCTACTGCTTGATAACCTTTCTGTTCAAGCACGAAGCACAACATTTCGCGAATTGGAGCTTCGTCTTCAACAACCAGAATCCTTCTAGACATAATTGAGTAACCTTATGTTAGTTAAGCTAATGAATTTAAGAGACCAAGCGCCCCTCTATGCATAAGCATTATTACCATCAATTATGACACTTTTGTGACCTTTGAAAACAAATTTTCATATAAGTTTCTTTTGAGATTCATCATGATCTTTTTCAATTCTATTAGGACATCAGTCGGAAAATTCCCTATGATTAGCCCCTTGTCATCAAGCCTAGAGAAGATTTATGTGGTTTAAAAACTGTCTGGTATACCGTGTTAACCGTGAGGTTAGCTTCAACGCCGATCAACTAGAAACTCAACTTTCAGAGTTCCGATTTACCCCTTGTGGCAGCCAAGATAAACAAAAATTTGGTTGGGTTAGTGCAATGGGCAGACACGGCGACATGATGACGCACGTTTCTGAAAACCGCATTCTTGTTTGCGCTAAGAAAGAAGAGAAAATGCTTCCTGCATCAGTGATCAAAGATTCATTGAATGCCAAAGTTGAAGCAATGGAAGCGCAAGAAGGTCGCCCACTCAAGAAGAAAGAGAAGGACAACCTCAAAGATGACATCGTGATGGATCTACTACCACGTGCATTTAGCCGTAGTAGCCATACTCACGTGCTTATCATGCCAAAAGAAGGCTTCATCCTTGTTGATGCAAGCAGCTATAAAAAAGCAGAAGATGTATTGGCACTATTACGTAAAACAATGGGTAGCCTACCTGTTGTGCCTGCAATCCCTGAAGTCGCGATTGAAACGACCTTGACTGAATGGGTGAAAACTGGCGACACGCCACAAGGCATTTCTATGATGGACGAAGCTGAGCTTAAGTCTGTGCTAGAAGAAGGCGGTGTGATTCGTTGTAAGAAGCAAGAACTGACAACTGATGAAATCCGCAACCACATCGCAGCAGACAAAGTGGTGACTAAGCTAGCACTAAACTGGCAAGATCGTATCGAATTCATCATGGCAGAAGATTCTGGCATCAAACGTCTAAAGTTCTCTGATGAACTAAAAGACCAAAACGATGACATCCCACGCGAAGATCAGGCTGCTCGCTTCGACGCAGACTTCTCTCTAATGTGTGGCGAATTCAGCGCTTTCCTACCAAATCTATACGAAGCATTGGGCGGTCTGCCAAACCCTAACGCTTAATTTCGTACAAAGATTAATCATAACGCCCTCACTTTTTTTGAGGGCGTTTGTTTATCCAAAACATAATTCTCCTAGTCACAGGTCACATTTTGACGTAAAATTTGCGCCCCATTTCCATGAGGTGGAATTGGCCTGACTTGTGATCAGATACTAAGAGAATTGAGCAATGACAACAGAGAAAGCATTCGTACCAGAGCTACTGTCTCCAGCTGGTAGCCTTAAAAACATGCGTTACGCATTCGCCTACGGCGCAGATGCAGTATACGCTGGCCAACCTCGCTACAGCCTTCGCGTACGTAACAACGAGTTCAACCACGAAAACCTACAAATCGGTATCAACGAAGCGCATGCCCTAGGCAAAAAGCTTTACGTGGTATGTAACATCCAACCGCACAACTCTAAGCTTAAAACTTTCATCCGTGACCTTAAGCCAGTGGTAGAAATGGGCCCAGACGCACTTATCATGTCTGATCCAGGTCTTATCATGATGGTTCGCGAAGCGTTCCCAGAAATGCCAATTCACCTGTCTGTACAGGCGAACGCAGTAAACTGGGCAACTGTGAAGTTCTGGGCTGCTAACGGTGTTGAGCGTGTGATTGTTTCTCGTGAGCTTTCTCTAGAAGAAATCGAAGAAATTCGCGAGCACTGTCCTGAAACTGAACTAGAAGTTTTCGTTCACGGTGCTCTATGCATGGCCTACTCTGGTCGCTGCCTACTGTCTGGTTACATCAACAAACGTGACCCTAACCAAGGTACTTGCACTAACGCATGCCGTTGGGAATACAAAGTAGAAGAAGGCAAAGAAAACGACACTGGCGACATCGTAGAGAAGTTTGACCCAACGGAAGCGCAAGCAATCGAAGTCGCTGACGAGCGTCCTGAGACAACCATCGGTCGCGGCAAACCAACCGATGAAGTCGTTCTGCTTTCTGAAGCGCATCGCCCTGAAGAAAAAATGGCAGCGTTCGAAGACGAGCATGGTACTTACATCATGAACTCGAAAGATCTTCGCGCAATCCAACACGTTGAGCGCCTAACTAAAATGGGTGTTCATTCATTGAAGATCGAAGGCCGTACTAAGTCGTTCTACTACTGTGCTCGTACTGCACAGGTTTACCGTAAAGCAATCGATGATGCGGTCGCTGGCAAGCCATTCGATGAAAGCCTAATGGGCACATTGGAGAGCCTAGCTCACCGTGGTTACACAGAAGGCTTCCTACGTCGTCACACTCACGACAGCTACCAAAACTATGACTACGGCTACTCTGTATCAGATGCTCAGCAATTCGTTGGTGAGTTCACAGGTAAGCGCCGTGGTGACATGGTAGAAGTAGAAGTTAAGAATAAGTTCATCGTTGGTGACAGCCTAGAGCTAATGACGCCAAAAGGTAACGTAATCTTTACGCTAGAAGCGATGGAAAACCGTAAGTCAGAATCAATTGAAGACGCAAAAGGTAACGGCCACTTTGTATTTATCCCTGTACCAGAGGATATGGATCTGGAATACGGCCTGTTGATGCGTAACTTAAATGCAGGTCAGGATACCCGTAACCCAACTGGTAAGTAATCATGGCACTACTTATTACCGATAAGTGCATCAACTGCGACATGTGTGACCCAGAATGCCCTAACGGTGCAATTACTATGGGTGACAGTATTTTCGAGATTGACCCTGCTCTATGTACAGAGTGTAAAGGTCACTACGAAAAGCCAACATGCCAGTCAGTGTGTCCTATTACGAAATGCATTATCACCGACCCGAATCATGTCGAAACTGACGAGCAATTGCTAGAGAAGTTTGTAATTATTCAAGGGTTAGCGTAATCGAAAGAGGTTCAACTTTGCCGACAAAGTTGAACCTTTTTTTAACCCGATTTTTCGATAGGATAGATATTACAAAACAGCTCTTTCTCGAAGTGATACTCTAACCTCTCACGCCAATTTTCAGCTTGCGAGACAGGGATCAGATAAAAGTTCTCCCTACTTGTATCAGTAACGAAAGCCATTCCATATTGCATCAGCTCGTAATGCACGTCATTAACAAAACCTGGGTCAAGGCGTTGGCGCCCAGTCAGGTGATTAACATCCTCTCGAGTCAAAAAGACTCCTTTAGTATCACTGCTAAATCTGTGTCTTAACCACTCTGCAAACTCTTTTGCACAAATCATAGTCATGGTTTTATCCTTGATTAACTCTCGATGGGAAAAGCCTCCTTACCCACCTCAATACACTTGTCTGCGTTGTCGTTTGTCTTTCACCAACCAACAGACATATTGCTAAGAAATCAGAGAATCGCGACGAAAAGATCTTTCTTAATATGAGTTACCACAACATTTAAAAATAATGCAACTCTTTGTTTATATAAGATTTCTATAATATGCCACAAAAACCTAAAGGTCAGTTTTTGTACTGGTATTATTCACTGTAGACAAAAGTATGATCTTTCTCCAGTTTCATAATAGAGATCCAGAGAAAGCATATTTGGTATTTCGTTGGTAGGACTCACCACTTATTTCTGCGTAATGAGCGGCTGGCATTGTGTTGGCAGTATCTTTTTCTTCTTCGGTTTAGGCGTTACCTTAGTTTTTTTGGTCACAGGTGGAGGCGTTGCTTTCGGCTTCCAACTTGCTAACTCTGCTCCACAGCCATCTCCTGCAGGTGGTGGCGCTTGGTTAACACAATTAGAGCTCGACTCAGGGCAAGTTAATCTCACGTGGAAGTGGTAATGATGCCCCCACCAAGGCCGAACCTTACGTAACCAATTTCGGTCTTTCTCACCTTCTTGCTTACATAACTGCTCTTTAATCACTGGATGAACAAAGATACGAGCAACACCTTGACTCTTCGCGGCACTTCGAATCAGTTCAAAGTGCCTATCTTCCCAACGGTGTTCTAGAATCTTGTATTTTTTAAGATCTACGACACTCATGGGTTTCGGAAGTTGAAGCTCATTATAAGAAAGCGGTTCATCGGCCAATCGCAGCCAAATATCAATATCTAGGCCAGTTTGATGACTAGAGTGGCCAGAAGAAAAACGTCCACCACGAGCTAGGGATAAGTCCCCAATAAGTAACGTTGTGTTGAGATCTTTACTGTTTTTTTTCGCTAACTCTTCAACAAAGCTTATTGTATGAGGATGCCCATAGTAACGCTTCGTTTTACTGCGTAAAACCTGATAACCAATACCATCAAGCGGGAGAGGAGAAGCACCATCTAAACAGCCATTCGCATAACTGCCGATAGAAGAGGATGTGTTATTTGTGGGACCAGAGACCTGCTCCCACGGAGTAGCAGAAAGAGAAGCTGAGAATAGAAAACTTAAACAAAAAGAAAGACTCAGCTTCATCACGCTCATTCCTTAATAGTGGTCACCATTATCATAGTAGCCTTTAGGAGAGAGTGCAGAGAAAATTACCGCAACATCGATATCTTCACCGGCAATACCACGAACTTGCTCAGTAATCGCTTTAGCCACTTTATTCTGAGTCTCTTGCCCACGGTCAAACCACAGAACTTCAACAAAAGGATATGCACTGCTTACTTCACCTTCACTGAAGAAAGTACTGTAGATGTATTCAAACGTGAAGTCTTCACGAGGACATTCCATTAATGGCTGTAATTCGTCAGTAAGAGGCTTTGATAAAGCTTGAACGGTTTGAGGCTCTACTGCGCGAAATCGAAGATGTGGCATAGACTTGCTTCCTAATTATTAGAATTCAGCGCCGATGATAACAGGAAGTCACCTTCTAATCACGTTGAGCACTAGCTATGCACTACAAAATAGCACACATACCGCGAGACATAAGTATGACTGACAATTTGAGGGAGAAGCAGAAGCAGAAAAGTGATAAAACGAAAAAGGCTCTAGCATTTCTGCTAGAGCCTTAAATATGGCAGGGGTGGAGAGATTCGAACTCCCAACACGCGGATTTGGAATCCGCTGCTCTGCCAATTGGAGCTACACCCCTGTAGTTCGTGTTTAGTGAGACGACTCTCGGAATAAGTGGCGGAGCGGACGGGACTCGAACCCGCGACCCCCGGCGTGACAGGCCGGTATTCTAACCAACTGAACTACCGCTCCGCACTGGTTAGACATTTAAGTCTAAGTTTTTGTTTTCACCTTCTTAAAAAGGCAAAAACTAAATTTAAAGCCTGGCGATGTTCTACTCTCACATGGGGAAACCCCACACTACCATCGACGCT
>NZ_MDAW01000044.1:0-19622 GCF_002875385.1 Vibrio sp. 10N.222.52.B12
CAGGTGTCGTCTACTCGACAATTATAAGTTAGCTTTTTAGACTGAAGAAATACCGTCCCCAAGAAAAACACGTCTTCATCATCAGATTGATTTCATCACCTGGAAAAACATAGCGTCATTAGCTCTGCAGAACTAAAAAACAAAAAGCCCCACTTTCACAAACAGGGCTTTGATATTAAATGACTATCACTCAGTTTTGGCTCTGAGCCTTAACGCTTTTCGCTTCTTACCAGTTCCGCTAATGTAGATAAGCGTTGCTCGCTTTGTTTGACGTATGGGTTTGCTTCATCCCATGCGTAACCGGCGAGGATCGCGCTAATCATTTGTTTGATACGTGGATTCGGTTCTTGGTAGAAGATGACATCTTGTAGCTTACCGTTGTACCAACCTTCTACATAGGTGCGGAAGGTGTTCACTCCAACCATCAGGCGATCGGCGTAGTCTGCTTGCCAATCCACGGCTTCACCGTTGAGCTGGCGCTCAATACAGTCTGCTGCAAATTGAGCCGACTTCATCGCGATGGTCACGCCAGATGAGAACACTGGATCAAGGAACTCACCGGCATTGCCAAGCAAGGCATAGTGCGATGTTGCAAGGTGTTTTACATTGGCCGAGTATCCACCGAGCTCACCGGCTGGGTTCGGGTAGTTGGCTTGATTAAGCAACTCAGCCAAACCAGGCTCTTCACTTGCTAGCTGTTTAATGGCTGCGATTTTGTCTTCTGGGTAGTTTTCAAAAAACGATGGCTCACCGACCACACCAACTGAACAGGTGCCGTTGGAGAATGGGATCAACCAATACCAAACATCGTGGTTATCTGGATGAACAGAGATCAGGATCTTGTTGCGATCGTATTCGATGTTCTCGGCAGTGATGTTGTCTTCAATGTGGGTAAAGATCGCTTTTCTTGGTGGCAAGCAAGACGGCTCTTCCAGCTCTAACAATCTTGGAAGCACACGCCCAAAACCGCTGGCGTCTAATACGTAATCGGCTTCAATTTGATACGCTAATTCGTTTTCATCGATAACAGAAAGAACCGACTTTGAGCCTTCAAATTCGATGCTTTTCAGTTCGTGCTGGTAACGAATTTCAACCCCTTGCTGCGCGGCACTGTCTGCCAGTACTTTATCGAAGTGACCACGCTGGACTTGGTAAGTGGTACCCGGACCTGAGGTGAACTTATCGGTAAAATCAAATTGGGTGTAAACGCCGTTGCGACGAAATGCAGCCCCGTCTTTGTATTGGAAACCAGTTTGGTTGACTGCCTCTAACATGCCCGCTTGCTCTACAACTTCCATGCACGCTGGAAGTAGGCTTTCACCAATAGAGAAACGTGGAAAGGTGGCTTTTTCAATCACAACAACATCGATATTTCGTGCGTTGAGCAATGCTGATACGGTAGAACCTGACGGGCCCGCACCAATAACGACGACTTGCTTTTGCTCTGTTTTCATTCTGTTTTCTAGTTTGCTTGTAGTTTTAATAGTGTGTGACCAAGGCCAATGTTGTCTGCTCTTTCTGCCACGGTTAAGCCTGCAGCTTCAACAATCTCTAGGAAGTCATCACTGCGGTAGAAGCGGCTGTTACCATTTGCAAGGCAAGTAAAGTACAGCGACGTGGCATTCAAACTGTAAGAGGCACCCGCGTATTTTTGCGCGTCCCAGAACAATTCTAGAATGTATACGGTATCGCCTTGTCGTAGTTGCGCTTTGACTTTCTTTAAAATATTGAGAATTTCGATTGGAGAGAAACAATCGAGGAACTGGCTCATCCACCAAATGTCGGCATGCTCAGGCAAGGTTTGAGCTTTGTCCAGCATGTTAGCAGGGAATGGTTTGATGCGATCACTTAGCTGGTTATCCGCTGCGTTCGACATCGCCACTTCAAGCTGCTGTGGTAAATCGACAATCGTCACTTGAACGTCTTGATTGTGGTTACAACACTGCATCGCCCACTTACCTGTGTTACCACCGATATCGACAATGTGGCTTGGTTTGTTGGCAAACACTTCTTTTAGTAGCAATGGGAAGGAACGGTCTGAGTAGAAATGATCAAACTTGAACCAGCTCTGCTTCGCTTGCTCTGGTAAGGTCGATAGCCCTTGGTAAATGGTTTCCCAATCACCCAGTTCTTTTAAGCCTGACGGTTTGCCCTCTTTGATCGCATCGGTTAGGTGCATCATTGCGGCATAACAAACGTCTGCTGTGAAATCCATGTTGGCTTGCGTCATGCCATCATAAAGCAAATAGAAGCCAAGGTTTGCCAATGAGTAGTTAGGTTTTTCCCACAGCACGATATGCGCGCTAATGGCCATGTCTAACAGCACTTTGACGCCATATTCAGATACGCCCGTTTTCTCTGCGATCTCTGCGGCATTCATGCCTTTTGAGCCCGCACTATCCAACGCAGCTAAAATCCCAAGATCTCGAAGTGTTCTCGCGGTCTGGAAAACAATAGGGGCGAAAGATAATTTTTGAGCTTCTGTTTTTGCTTCAAAAGCGTTGAATGGATCAATATTTTGATTTAACACGAAAAAACCTAACTACTATTAATAAAATTATTGTTGAGACTCAGCACCTAAAAGTGCGATGGCTCTCTGAATATCAACATTCAGGTTGTTAACCCAACGATTGTAATTACGGTGAATTTTGCCATCACTCGCTTTTAGATTTACTGAGTTGAGATAAATAATTGAATAATATTTGTTGCTATATGGAATTTTTACTTCAGCAAAATGGTTACGAACGTGAATTTTGGCAATTAATACACCTGGGCTCACTTCTTCTATCGTCCAACCACGATTTGTTGCCGATTGCACAATCGCAGCTTTTACTTGTTTATTTTGAAGATCATAAGCAACTGGAGTATCCTCCACATTCATTACAGGTTGTACTCTTCCACAACCGACAAGAAGCACTGTTAATAACACAGAGATAAGCAGCTTTAAGCGAGACATGGTCGTTTCCTTTTATTGTGACTCTGGTGAAACCCAGATTCTATCGAGCTGTAAAATAAACAATTTAAACAAATATGCCAAACTCGAAGATCAAAATTTCGTTTAATATCGATGCATTATCCGCCAATTCATTGGGTTTAAATCAACCAGAAGAATGGGAGCAGTGGGCATCGGACTGTATATGGCCTGAAGAGGGCAAATTACACGTCGCAGATATCCCACCAATGATGCGCCGACGTATGAGCGCATTAAGCAAACTTGCGGTACAAACCGCGATTGGTTTACTCAAACAGTACGATGTGGATTACTTGGTTTTTGCGAGTCGCCATGGCGAGTTACATCGCAGCGCAGCGTTGATTGACGACATTATCCAAGGCGAAGAAGCTTCCCCAATGGCGTTTTCTCAGTCGGTGCACAATACCGCAGCGGGCTTGGCAACCATTGCGACTAAGCGACCTATCCCATTGACGTCGATTGCGGCATCAGAGAACACTTTTCAAAGCGCATTGATTGAAGCGTGGTTGTTTCTCGCAGAAAACCCAGACAAAAAAGTACTGTTTATCGACTTTGATGAACCCTTGCCTGATGCTTACTCGGAGTTTGAGACCCAGCAGTATCAAGGTTATGCCGTCGGTATGGTGTTGTCTGCTGGTGACGATTTTAAGATAGAGCAAGTCGCAACAGAAAAAAGCGGACACACGTCCCAACCTTGCCCGCTCCCACAAGGATTAGCTTTCTTAAAACACTATCTTTGTGAAGATCCCAGCTGGTTGATTCATTCGCCACAGCAAACGTGGGAATGGCATCGTCGATGAGGGTTTTGAATCAATATTGGCGTGTCTTTGCTACTGGCTTTTGTTTTTCCGTATTTGGGCTTGGCGGTCTAGTACTCAGTTTTATCGTCATTCCACTCATTGGTTTAACCACCTCCGATCAAACCGCCAAGGAATATAAAGTCCAAGGTGCGATACAGTTTGCTTTTAATACCTTCTGTAAATTGATGAAATTTACTGGCGCAATCGATTATCAGATCATCGGCGCAGATATTATTCAACAAGATCAAAATTGCCTTATTGTTGCCAACCACCCAAGTTTAATTGATTACGTTCTTATCGCATCTCAATTAAAGCGTTGCGATTGTTTAGTAAAGTCAGCGATTTGGGCCAACCCATTTATGAAACACATTGTGAAAGCTGCGGGTTATATTCCTAATGAAGCTCCTGATGATTTATTAACAATGTGTGAAGAACGTTTTGATAATGGCAATGTATTGCTCATTTTTCCGGAAGGCACAAGAACCACTCCTGGGGTAAAATCAAAATTACAGCGTGGTGCTGCACAAATAGCAGTAAGAACGCAGCGAGATTTAAGAGTTGTATATATTACGGTGACGCCTAGCTTCTTAACAAAAGAGAAAAAGTGGTATCAAGTTCCGGCGACAAAACCCTTTTTCAAAGTGGAAGTGAAGGATAAAGTTGAGATTGAGCCTTTTATAAAGCAAACTACGTCCCCAACAATAGCGGCTCGTCGCTTACAGCAGCATTTAGCTGATACTATTTTTCCAGAATTATAAGCAGGTCCCAGTGGAACAATTACACAACAATATCAAGCAACTTATTATTGACGCATTGAACCTAGAAGATTTAACCGTCGACGATATTGAAACCGAAGCGCCGCTGTTTGGTGATGGTCTAGGCTTGGATTCTATTGATGCACTTGAGCTTGGCTTAGCGATTAAAAAGCAATACAACATTGTCATTGATGCTGACGATTCAAATACACGTGAGCACTTTGCTTCAGTAGCTAACCTTGCGAAGTACATTTCTTCTCAAACTTCTTCCCAAGATAATGAATAGTTTTTAGGTATATTCATGACAGATGTAAATAAAGATCAAGTATTTGAACAAGTTAAAGATGCACTGGTAGAACTGTTTGAAATCGACGCTGCGGATATCCAGCCAGAAGCACACCTTTACACCGATCTCGACCTAGACAGCATTGACGCGGTAGACCTTGTGGTTCACCTGCAAAATGTCACTGGTAAGAAAATCAAGCCAGCTGAATTCAGCACCGTTCGTACGGTGGATGACGTGGTAACGGCTGTCGCTGAACTTCTTAAGGAAAGTTAATGCGCCAATTGCTGACTGGTCTGTCTGCAATTGTCCTGTTTGCCTACCCTTTTGCTGTTTACTTCGGCATTGATCGATTTGGCTTAAACCTCGTTGGGGGCTTGTTAATTGCAGCGTTGCTCTTGCGATTATTGGTTGCAAACAAGACCCCGCTGAAAGAATTTAAGTTTCTTGCTTTCACCACTGGCATTGTTGGTATCGTTCTGGTCACCCTTGGGGTTGTATTTAAGCAACACGGGTGGCTAAAGTTCTATCCTGTCGTGGTGAACCTTTGCATGCTTGGGGTGTTCGCCCTCAGCTTAAGACAGCCTCAAACCATCATTGAGCGATTGGCTCGGCTTCAAGAACCAGATTTGCCTGAAAGCGGCGTACTCTACACACGTAAAGTCACTCTGGTGTGGTGCGCATTTTTTATTATGAATGCGGCAACTGCACTGTATACCTGCTTTGAATCCATCGAGATTTGGACGTTATACAACGGCCTGATCAGCTACCTACTTGCAGGCAGTTTATTTGCCGGTGAATGGATAGTGCGCCAATTTGTACGAAAGGAACACTAGATCGTATGAACACCCGTTCTTCTGACTTCTCTTCTATTGCCATGTTAATGCGCGCTCAACGTCCTGAACCATCGGTCGTCGCCTTCGAGTCCGCTCAAGAAAAAACATGGGACGAATTTCAGCACAGTGTTTCCGCTCTAAAAAGACAACTCGACGCCAATCCATCGCAGCGTATTGCTCTTTGCTTTGCCAATAGCTACCTGTTTGCCATCAGTTTTCTTGCTTGTTGCCATGCCAATAAAGCCATCGTTTTGCCAGGGAACTACCAACCAGAAGCATTAAAAGAACTTGATGAACATTACGACCTCGTCCTTCATGATGCTGACGTTTCGGTACCAGACAGCTTGACCACACGTTGCGTGACGGAAGAAGCAGATAACCGCTCGATAGAGTGGCACTCGCTTAACGCTAGCGCTCTGAGCATCACTTTGTTTACGTCCGGTTCTAGCGGTAAACCTAAAGCTATTGCGAAAACACTTAAACAACTGGATGTCGAAATTGCGATTCTTCAGTCCTTATGGGGAGAGAAAATCGCGGGCTGTCAGATTGAAAGTACGGTCTCTCATCAGCATATTTATGGCTTACTTTTCCGTGTGCTTTGGCCACTTTGTGCTGGTCGCGCTTTCGCTACCCACAATCTGGAGTTTCCAGAGCAAATTGTGAATCATGCCACCAGCAATACCGCTTTAATTAGCAGCCCTGCTCTGCTCAAGCGTCTCACCGAGGAGCATAAACCGACGGCATTGCGCTGCGTTTTCTCCTCTGGTGGCCCATTACCGAATGACGCAGCACAACACAGTGCTGAGATTTTTGGTGACTATCCAGTCGAAGTATTTGGTAGTACAGAAACTGGCGGTATTGCTTATCGTCAACAACTTACTGCGACACAACCTTGGACGCTGTTTCCTGGAGTTGAAGCGGCATTAAACCATGAAAATTGTTTAAAGCTTCGCTCACCGCACATCGATGAAAACGCTTGGTATCAAACCGCAGATGAATGCTATTTCCATGATAGTATTTCTTTCGAATTACGCGGCCGCACAGACCGAATCGTTAAGGTCGAAGAAAAACGTGTGTCTTTGGTTGAAGTAGAAAAACGTTTAGAACAGCTGCCTTGGATTAAGGAAAGTGCTGTTATTCCTATGGAGCAAGCAGGACGATTGTCGCTTTTTGCTGTCATAGTATTGAACGAGCAAGGCCAGCAGACATTAAGTGAACTGGGCAAAGGCAAGTTTTGGCTTGCACTGAGAAAAGCGCTACGTAACTGGTTAGAGCCGATTGCGATACCACGCAAATTCCGAGTGCTGGATGAAGTACCACTTAACAGCCAAGGTAAGCGACAAGTCGCTGAAATAGAAAAACGATTCCAAGAATAATTAAGCATCGAACATGGACAAAAGAAAACCAACGCTCAAGAACATAGACGTGTTAGATAAGACAGCGACCATTGAGATGCTTGTCGACGCTGACATCATGGATTTCCAAGGGCACTTTACGCATTTCCCCCTACTGCCGGGCGTAACTCAAATCGATTGGGCGCTGTTTTATGCCGTCGAATACCTCAATACGCCTGCAGTATTTAAAGGGATGGAAGTGATCAAATTCCAAGAACCTATCCTGCCAGATATGCAGGTTAGCTTATCGCTGTCTTGGGATTCTGAACGTGAAAAGCTGGCGTTCAAATATACTTCTCAATCCGCTGAACAGACGATTGTTCACTCATCTGGCAAAATGAAATTGGGTAGCTAGTGTGAGCAGCGCAAACCCCTATCAACCGTGCTTTCTGATCCCTTGCTATAACCATGGTAGCACCATCGCTGCCGTTGTAGATTCTCTCGCGTCATTTTCCGTGCCCATTTTGATCGTGGATGACGGCAGTGAAGAGGCGACAAAGCAAACACTGGATGCGTTAGCAAACGAAGAGAAAATCACCTTAATTCGTCTGACCAAAAACCAAGGTAAAGGCGGAGCGGTGATGGCTGGCATTCAACAAGCCTACGCGGATGGCTTTAGTCATGCGATTCAAATCGACGCCGACGGTCAACATGATCTTGATGCTCTACCTAATCTGCTTCAAGCTTCACAAGATAAGCCAGATAACTTGATTTCAGGCCAACCGATTTACGACGACAGCGTACCAAAATCGCGTCTGTATGGCCGATACGCGACCCATATCTGGGTATGGATTGAAACCTTGTCTCTGTCGATTAAAGACAGCATGTGCGGCTTTCGTGCCTATCCTCTCGAAGCTACGGCCAACGTCCTCAAGAAGAATGAGATTGGCAAACGCATGGACTTCGATATCGAGATCCTTGTACGCATGTATTGGGATGGCACTGATATCGACTTTGTTCCGACTCGGGTGATTTACCCTGAAGGCGGTATTTCTCACTTTGACGCGTTGTGGGACAACGTCAAAATCAGTTGGATGCATACTCGCTTGTTCTTTGGCATGTTGCCACGCATTCCATCTTTGTTAGCTCGAAAACGTCAATCTAAAGACATCGAACACAAGCACAATCAAAGCGATGCGCATTGGTCGAAACGCAAAGAGCAAGGCACCGTTTTAGGCATCAAGACGCTTCTGGCGATCTACCGTCTGTTTGGCCGCAAAGCGTTCGACTTCATCCTGAAGTTAGTGATGCGCTATTACCATCTTACTGGTAAGTCTTCACGTCAAGCATCTGAGCTTTATCTCAACCAATTACAGACTTACGCGAAACAGCAAAGTTTAGTTTTACCACAGCCACTCGATAGCTATCATCATCTTTTGTCATTTGGCCGCACCATGCTGGATAAGCTGGCCGCGTGGCAAGGTGACTTTGACGTGAGTAATCTCACCATTCATGGTCAGCACCACTTCGAAGCAATGGCAGAGAAACAACAAGGTGTGGTCATTCTGGGCTCACATCTAGGCAACATAGAACTGTGCCGCGCACTTGGTCGTCGCCATTCTCATGTCAAAATTAATGCTTTGGTGTTCACCGAACACGCTGAGCAGTTCAATGCGGTCATGAAAGCCGTAAACCCGAGCTCAGAACTCAACGTGATTCAAGTCAGCTCAATGGGGCCAGACACCGCCATTTTGCTACAACAAAAAATTGAGCAAGGTGAATGGGTCGTGATTGTAGGAGACCGCACTTCAACCAGCGTTGAAAGCCGCGTGGTTTGGGCAGACTTTTTAGGTAAATCCGCCCCCTTCCCTCAAGGCCCATTTATGTTGGCCTCGGTACTGAAGGCGCCGGTATATTTGCTGTTTGGCCTACGAGACGACAATGCCATCACCCCGCACTTCAATGTGTACTTCGAACATTTTAGTGACCAAATCGTCCTACCACGCAAAACGCGCCAAGCAGCGTTAGATACTGTGGTACAGCAATACGCGCAACGATTGGAACACCATACTCTGCAAGCACCGTTGCAGTGGTATAACTTTTTCAACTTCTGGACTTTAAGTAATCAGCAACATGACAACGAACACTAATCAAAACATTACCTTCGGCGCACAAGCTCTTTCTATCGAAGATGTGGTTGCGATTGCACAAGGCGCAAATGCAAGCATGAATGCGTCACCAGAATTTACGTCTAAGATCGATCGTGGCGTCGCTTTTCTAGAGAAATTGCTGAAAGAAGAAGGCGTCATTTACGGCGTGACCACAGGTTACGGTGACTCGTGTACCGTCGCGATTCCACCAGCATTGGTTGATGAGTTACCGCTGCACTTAACTCGCTTTCATGGTTGTGGCTTAGGTGAAATCCTTTCCCACGAACAAGCAAGAGCCGTTCTTGCGACGCGTCTGTGTTCATTATCGCAAGGTGTATCGGGTGTTTCTCACGATCTACTTAACCAGATCGTAAACCTAATCAACCATGATGTTGCTCCACGTATTCCGCAAGAAGGCTCAGTAGGCGCAAGTGGTGACCTAACGCCGCTTTCTTACCTTGCTGCAGCATTGATTGGTGAACGCGATGTGCTTTACAAAGGTGAAGTACGCCCAACCCAAGAAGTGTTTGCCGAATTAGGTATTAACCCAATTACGCTTAAGCCAAAAGAAGGGTTGGCGCTGATGAATGGCACATCGGTCATGACGGCGCTGGCTTGTATCGCTTATAAACGCGCAGAATATCTTGCGCAGTTGTGTACCAAGATAACGGCAATGGTATCGGTGGGCATGCAAGGGAATGATTTCCACTTTGATGAAGCCTTGTTCGCCGTGAAGCCGCACCCAGGCCAACAACAAGTTGCCGCTTGGCTACGTAACGACCTTAAAGCCGAGCGCCCACCACGCAATAGCGACCGCCTTCAAGACCGTTACTCTCTGCGTTGTGCTCCGCATGTGATTGGTATGGTGCAAGATTCTCTGCCTTGGTTACGTCAGTTGATCGAAAACGAACTCAACAGTGCTAACGACAACCCAATCATTGATGGTGACAACGAACGTGTGCTGCATGGCGGTCACTTCTATGGCGGCCACATCGCAATGGCCATGGATACCTTAAAAGCGAACATTGCTAACCTTGCTGATTTGTTGGATCGTCAAATGGCACAGCTGATGGATTACAAGTTCAACAACGGCCTTCCGTTTAACCTGACCGGTGCAGAGGGCGAACGTAAACCAATCAACCACGGTTTCAAAGCAGTACAAATCGGCATCTCCGCATGGACAGCAGAGGCGCTGAAACACACCATGCCTGCAAGCGTGTTCTCTCGTTCAACAGAGTGCCACAACCAAGACAAAGTCAGCATGGGCACCATTGCTGCACGCGATTGTATGCGTGTACTGGAACTAACCGAACAAGTTGCAGCCGCGTCATTACTGGCAAGTGTGCAAGCGGTAGAAATTCGTCGTCGCCATAACGAGCTTGATGAGCATCACATGAGCAGTAACTTGAAGATGATTCGCGATGCGGTACTGGAAGAGTTTGAGTTTGTTGTCGAAGATCGTCCTTTAGAGCATGATCTGCGTAACTTCATTGCTAAAATTCAGCAACGTCAATGGTCGTTGTACGCGGAGGCGTAATGCAAGAACAAGTCCTTTACCCTTTGGAAGCTGAGGTGACGATGATCACCTCATTTCAAGATGCAGATCCAATGGGTGTGATTTATCACGGAAACTTCTTTCGCTATTTTGAAGAAGCACGCCGTGTCCTAATGGAAAAGATTGAATACAGCTACCGCGATATGAATGAGTCTGGCTACATGTGGCCAATCATTGATACGCGCGTGAAGTACGTAAAAGCGATTCCATTCAATCATGAAATTCGTATTACCGCAAAGCTGACAGAGTGGGAGAACCGCTTGCGCGTCGACTACGTGATCTACGATGCCAACACTGACCAACGTATGTGTAAAGCTCACACGACCCAAGTCGCGGTATCGATTGAGAAACAAGAGATGTGCTTTGCTTCACCTGCCGTATTCATGGACAAAATCGAACAATGGCACAAGCATGGGAGCCTTGCTTAATGCGCAAATGGTTATGCTCTTTATTGATGCTGTTCTCTGTTTCTACTTGGGCTCAAGTGACTGATTTAGAATCCCTTCAACAGCAGTTATCTCAGAACGAGATAGTACGTGGTGACTTTAAACAAAGCCGCCACCTTGAAATGTTCAATCAACCGCTAACATCAACCGGTAAATTTACGCTCAGTAAATCGCATGGCTTATTGTGGCAACAACAAGTGCCATTTGCTGTGAACTTAGTGCTTACTCAAAACAAGTTGCGTCAAATGTTTGGGGATCAAGTTTCAAAGATCATTACGGCCCAAGAAAACCCAATGGCGTTTTACTTCAGCCATGTGTTTCTTTCGGTATTCCATGGCGATACTGCAGCACTAAAAGCGCAATTTACGCTTAATTTCTCTGTTCAAGAAAACGGTAAATGGCAACTGGCTCTAACGCCTAAACAAGCGCCCCTCAATGCGGTATTTAAAGTGATTACCCTTTCTGGTGAACAACATATCGACCAATTAATGCTAGAAGAACTGCGTGGTGACACAACAGAAATCGAGTTCACTCAACAGACTTCACTACCACTGGAAATGACGGATGCTGAAAAGGCTCAATTTGACTTCTAAATTCCGGCTAGGTTCGCACTCACTGGCTTTGGTTTGGTTGGGGATTGTAGTGCTTGCAAGTTCGCTGTTGCTGACGCAATGGCTTGGTAGCGAGCACTCACCAATTGAAACTAACATTCTGAAGCTATTGCCAGAAAATCAGAAAAACCCAATTGCTGAGCAAGCCTTCGACGCGGTTTCTAGCAGCATGAGTGATAAGGTTATTTTTGTTTTGTCGGCGCCAGATAAAGCCAAACTTTTTCAGGCTGCGGCAGCATTTGAGCAAGGCTTACAACAAACTCAGCACTTTACTGAAGTTATCGGCAAAATCTCACCAGACAAGCAAAAAGCATGGGCAAGTTACTACTTCAACCATCGCTTTCAGCAACTCACTCCTGAACAACGCGTACGATTAACAACAAATCCTCAAGCGCAAGTTCAGCATGTGATTCAATCTCTCTACAATCCCTTTTCTGGTGTGACAGGACAAGAGTTACAAACCGACCCGTTCTTACTCTTCCGTGATTATTTAGGTCAGGTAACTCAACAAACCTCAGCGTTTCATTTAGAAAATGGGTATTTGTTTACCGAGAAGAACGGCCAACCTTATTTGTTGATCACGTCGACATTAGGTGGCTCACCTTACGCATTATCAACCCAATTGGCGGTGCCTGAAATTGACCAATTGGAACACACCATTGCTAATAAATATGGCGTACAAACGGCACATACTGGTGTGCTGTTTTATGCCGACTTTGGAACTCAAAGCGCGAAGTCAGAAATCAGTACCATCGGCGTATTCTCTCTGCTAGGAATTGTGGTGCTGTTTCTTGTCGTCTTCCGTAGTGTAACGCCATTGGCTTTAGCACTATTGTCTATCTCGGTTGGACTTGCCGTCGCACTAAGTATCACGACATGGATTTTTGGCAGAGTTCACCTGTTTAGCTTGGTTTTTGGCGCGAGTCTGATTGGCGTTTCCATTGACTACGCTTTCCATTATCTAACAGAACGATTAGCCGCTGGTAATCAATGGGACAGCCGCTTGGGGCTGAAACACATCTTTGCTGCAATCACACTTGGGCTTGTCACCAGTTTGATTGGCTATTTAGGTATGCTGGTCGCGCCTTTTCCCGGACTGCAGCAGTTGGCTCTGTTCTCATCGATTGGTTTGATTGCTGCCTATGCAACCGTCGTGGCTTGGTATCCGATATTGGCGACACAGCCCTCTCAATCGGCCGCAATTTTACCGGGTAAGCGCTTGCTCTCAGTTTGGTTAAACTTATGGCAGCACCCTGCTTTCAAATTCGGTTTGCCTGTGTTGTGTTTAGCCATCAGCGGATACTATCTGGCTCAACTCAAATACGATGATGATATTCGCCAACTGCAAGCCATGCCAGCGACGTTAAAGCAACAAGAAGCCTTGATAACACAAGTGAGTGGCATGCAGGCATCACAACAAATGTTGGTCGTTAGTGCTGACTCAGATGAAGCCTTAATGCAGCGCTTGGAAAGCCTTGAGCTGATTTTAGTTAACTGGCAAAAAGAGCGCCTTATCAAAGGCCATCAGAGTTTGGCTCAATACTTAGGTTCGAATCAGCGCCAACAACAAGATTTCAGCTTAATCAGCCACTTGTACCAAACTCAGGGACCTGCATTAGCCGCAGGATTACAACTGACTAAAGTGCCAGAGTTACAAGCTGAATTTGCACCAATCACCCTATCACAGTACCTCAGTAATCCGGTATCAGAACCGATTCGCTTTCTGCATTTAGGTGAGATTGAAGGTAAATCAGCCGCCGTGATTACACTGAATGAAGTTAAGAATCTCGGTCTGGTGCAAGCGTTCGCTCAATCACAAGCTGACGTGACTTACCTAAATAAAGCAGAAGAAATTTCGACCCTGTTTGGCGAATACCGAATCAAAATCATGGAGCTATTGCTGGCAGCGACAGCCTTAATTTTTGCAGTATTAGTCAAACGCTACGGCTTTAAACACGCTTGGCGAATCTTGTTACCGTCTGCCATTGCTTGTGCCGGTGGCCTGGCAGCTGCCGTGGCCGCGGGTTCAACGCTCAATCTGTTTAACTTACTTGGCCTGATTTTGATTCTTGGTATTGGTATCGACTACACCTTGTTCTTTGCCGAGAAGGCTCGCAGTCTCAGCACCTTGCTTGCAATTACGTTGTCAGCCATTACCACGGTCTTATCTTTTGGTCTGCTCTCGTTAAGCCAAACGCATGCCATCCATAGCTTTGGTATCACGGTGTTAAGCGGTATTTTTATCGCTTGGCTGCTCTCTCCTATCGCCATCATGACGGAAGATAAATCACAATGAAGCTCAGAACGATGAAGATAACCACGATGCTCCGAGTTACTGTTGGCCTCACGCTAAGCATTCTGCTCAGTGCGTGTAGCTTAGTTCCTCAGCAGTCAACGCCAACGGTGGAAATAGCCAAAGGCACCCAAGTCTCTCTTCCAGCCCCGAGCGCACTAGGCTACCAGCTCACAGCAAGCCAATTGATCACCGCGACTTGGTCGATTGATGGCAAAGACAAGCAAGAACAATTACCTGTACAACTGCAAGTCAGCGACGCTGATGTGGTCTTGGCTGGTTTTTCCTCATGGGGAACTCGCGTCTTGTCACTGCAATACGATGGCACGCAAATCAATACTGAAATTTTAAACGGGCTACAAGGCACCTTACCGGAACCAAAGCAGGTACTATTCAATCTAATGATCACGCTGTGGCCGAGTTCCGCTTGGGAAGCGCCGCTAAATAAGGTAAGGTGGCGAATGATTGATGATGGATATTCCCGAACCGTATTTGATAGCGACGGTGAAAAGGTCATAGAGATACGCTATGCAAACGCTGACAAGTTAAAAGGTCAGATTGATTTTCACCACCTCAAACATGGGTTTTCAATCTCCATTCAAACACTGCAATATCAATTAAACTAGAACGACCTTAGTAAATCTATATGCCAACTCGCTCTCCTCAACCTTTGTATATTCAGGCCTGTGGTTTTCATTCCGCATTGGGCAAAGATGAAAACGTTATTCATCGTTGCCTAGCTGGAATCCAACCATCTAACATGGTCATTGATGCGGATATTCTGAACTCTGGCCGCCAAACAGTGATTGGCCGAGTGGCAGAGTCGTTACCAGAGATGCCGCCTGAGTTAGTCCCATTTGATACTCGTAACAATCGTCTGGCACTATCTGCTCTTCGTCAGATTGAAGGGCCTGTGCGCGATGCCATAGAACAGTATGGCGCAGAACGTGTTGCCGTTGTTATCGGTAGCAGCACGTCAGGCATCACCGATGGCGAGGTGGCATTTGCAGAAAAACTCTCCGAAGGAGACTTCCCTGCAAGCTACCACTATCGCAAGCAAGAACTTGGCAATTGCAGTGACTTTGTCGCCGCTTATTTTGGTTTAACCGGACCGTGTTATGCAGTTTCCACAGCTTGCTCTTCGAGTGGCCGCGTATTTATTACTGCTCAACGCCTGATTCGAACCGGGCTTGTAGATGCGGTGATTGTCGGTGGTGTCGATACGATTTGTCGCCTAACACTTAACGGCTTCAACGGATTGGAAGCTCTTTCAGAACAGCACTGCGCACCTTTCAGTGCTGACCGTAATGGCATCAACATTGGCGAATCGGCTTCTGTTATGTTGCTAAGTACATCTCCAACCAAAGTGGCCTTACTTGGCACAGGTGACAGCTCTGACGCGCATCATATCTCCGCCCCTCACCCTGAAGGTGTTGGCGCAGAACAAGCGATGATGAAGGCACTCGAAAACGCGGGCTTATCACCAAGTGACATTGGTTACATCAACGCCCATGGCACAGCAACAGCACTGAATGATTCGATGGAAAGCAAAGCCATCCATCGTTGCTTTGGCGATGCAGTCCCTGTCAGCTCAACCAAACCGTTAACAGGTCACACGTTGGGTGCAGCCAGCGCCACAGAAGCGGCCATTGCGTGGCATATTTTAAATTACGACCTCGACCTTCCGATTCAGTCTTGTGAAAATAAAGCCGAAGACATCGAGATTTCGTTGGTAGAAACAGCAACGAAACTGAATGGTAAGGCCATTTTAAGCAACTCTTTTGCTTTTGGTGGTAATAACGTTAGTCTCATTTTTGGTTACGCTCATGACTAAACTTCCCCCTATTGAACAACTGCTTCCGCACGATAAACCGATGATTCTGGTTGATCGTGCTTTAGACGTTCAGCAAGACACCATTCATTGCCAAGTTGATATCGGTGACCACAATCCATTCTTCAACCAAGAAAGCTTCTCGGTGCCTGCTTATGTCGGTATCGAGTTCATGGCTCAATCTGTCGCCGCTTGGTCCGGCTATCACGCGCTTAGTCAAGGTGAAGAACCGCCCATCGGTTTTTTGCTTGGCAGCCGACGCTACGTGGCAAATTGCGATGCGTTTATGCAGGGGCAAATACTCGACGTATACGCAGAAAAAATGATGGAAGACAATGGTATGGCAGTATTTTCGGCTCGAATTGAGTGGCAAGAAAATACCATTGCGACCTGCCAACTGAACGTTTACGTCCCATCAGAAGAAAAATTAAAAGATATGAAAATCAGGAGTCAACAATGACCCGACAAGTCCTCGTAACAGGTGCTAGTAAAGGCATCGGTAAAGCCATCGCCGTTCAACTTGCGAAAGACGGTTTTGACATCGTCGTGCATTACATGGGCGATCAACAAGGCGCACAAGATACTTTAGATACTATTCAACAAAATGGTGGCAACGGCCGCCTAATTCAGTTTGATATCAGTAACCGTGAAGAATGCCGCAACAAGCTAGAAGCGGACATTGCCGAGCATGGCGCATACTACGGCGTAGTTAACAATGCTGGGATTACTCGCGACACCGCCTTCCCTGCAATGACAGAAGAAGAGTGGGACGGTGTGATTCATACTAACCTAGATAGCTTCTACAATGTGCTGCACCCTTGTGTGATGCCAATGGTACAAAAACGCAAAGGCGGCCGCATTGTAACGCTAGCTTCGGTATCTGGCTTGATGGGCAACCGCGGCCAAACCAACTACAGCGCAGCAAAAGCAGGCGTGATTGGTGCAACTAAGTCATTGGCTCTTGAGCTAGCAAAACGCAAGATCACCGTAAACTGCGTGGCGCCCGGTCTTATCGATACTGGCATGGTAGACGAGCACGTAAAAGAGCACGCGATGCCACAAATCCCTCTGCGCCGCATGGGTGAACCAGAGGAGGTCGCTGGCCTTGTGAGTTACTTAATGTCAGACATCGCGGGCTACGTGACTCGCCAAGTCATTTCAGTAAACGGAGGCTTAGTATGAGTCGTCGAGTCGTTGTAACAGGTATGTCCGGCGTTACTGCTTTTGGTAACGATTGGTCTGCAGTAGAACCTAAACTACGCGATTGTCAAAACGCCACTCAATACATGCCCTCTTACGAGCAATATGATGGTTTGAATACCAAACTGGCAGCTCCAGTCATAGATTTTGAACTGCCTAAGCACTACAAGCGCAAACAAGTTCGCGGCATGGGTCGTGTTTCTAAACTTGCTACCGTAGCCACCGAAAACGCATTAAACCAAGCTGGCTTAATTGGCAACGAAGTGCTGACAAACGGTCAAACTGGCATTGCTTACGGCTCTTCAACAGGCAGTACCGATGCGATTGGTGCCTTTGGTGTCATGCTTAATGAGAAAACTACCAAAGCCATCACTGCAACCACCTACGTACAAATGATGCCGCACACGACTGCAGTTAATGTTGGGCTGTTCTTCGGCTTACGTGGTCGAGTGATTCCGACCAGCAGCGCCTGTACTTCTGGCAGTCAAGCGATTGGTTACGCCTACGAAGCTATCAAACACGGCTACCAAAACGTTATGGTTGCAGGTGGCGCTGAAGAGCTTTGTCCGACAGAATCGGCTGTCTTCGATACCCTTTTTGCGACCAGTCTAAAAAATGAAGAGCCGAAAAGCACACCGAGGCCTTATGACACTGACCGCGACGGCCTAGTGATCGGTGAAGGTGCGGGTACGTTGGTTTTAGAAGAATACGAACACGCCGTTGCACGTGGTGCGACAATCTATGCAGAGATTATCGGCTTTGCAAGTAACTGCGATGCGGCACACGTGACGCAACCTCAAATGGAAACCATGCAGATCTGTATGGAAATGGCGTTACAGAATGCAGGTATTCCTGCGGATAAAATCGATTATGTTTCCGCTCACGGAACGGCAACCGACCGAGGAGATATCGCAGAAAGTAACGCGACTGCCAATGCACTCGGTAAGGTGCCAATCAGTTCTTTAAAGAGCTACTTTGGCCATACTCTGGGCGCTTGCGGCGCTATCGAAGCCTGGTTAAGTCTTGAGATGATGCATACAGGTTGGTTTAGCCCGACCCTCAACTTAGATAATCTCGATCCACAATGTGGTGATCTCGATTACTTATCCGGTCAAGGCCGTGAACTGGAAGTGGAATACTTAATGAGTAACAACTTCGCGTTCGGTGGCATCAACACTTCGATCATTTTTAAGAAGATTTAACCCGTTAAAAAAGCGCTAGTAGATACTAGCGCTTTTTTATTAAATTGGCTAAAACGACAAAGCCCCGATAACTCGAGGAGTTATCGGGGCTTTTGAATAAATGGCACGCCCTATAGGATTCGAACCTATGACCACATCCTTAGAAGGGACGTGCTCTATCCAGCTGAGCTAAGGGCGCGCTACAGGGACAGGATTATACGAGTTCAAGCGCTTAAATCAACGTGTTTTCATAACATTCTGATCTGAATGCCTAAAAAAAGGGCATTGAAACGAGAAATGTTCAAAAACACCACAAAGCAAACGTTTGCGTATGGATGTTAAATAGATTTTCTGCGACAATGCGCCGCAAATAATTTCCCTTCTCAATTTAAAAGGAAAGTCATGACTGCTCAAAATATAGATGGAACTCTCATTTCCCAAACTGTTCGATCCGAAGTTGCAGCACGAGTGAAAGCTCGCGTTGGAGCGGGCCTACGTGCACCAGGTCTTGCAGTTGTTCTAGTTGGTGAAGATCCAGCTTCTCAAGTTTACGTTGGCAGCAAACGCCGTGCGTGCGAAGAAGTTGGCTTTGTCTCTAAGTCTTTTGACCTTCCTGCGACTACGTCGGAAGAAGAGTTGCTATCTCTCATTGACGAGTTGAACAATGATGCAGAAATCGACGGTATTCTTGTTCAGTTGCCACTTCCTGCTGGCATCGATGCAACGCATGTTCTTGAACGTATTCACCCAGAGAAAGACGTGGATGGCTTCCACCCTTATAACGTGGGTCGTCTAGCGCAGCGTATTCCTAAGCTTCGCTCTTGCACGCCAAAAGGCATCATTACTCTTCTTGATCGTTACAACATCGAACTACGTGGCAAGCACGCGGTTGTGGTTGGCGCATCAAACATCGTTGGTCGTCCTATGACACTTGAGCTGCTACTTGCAGGCTGTACAACGACAACTTGTCACCGCTTTACGAAAGATCTAGAAGGCCACGTTCGCCAAGCTGATCTTGTTGTGGTTGCGGTTGGTAAGCCAAACTTCATTCCTGGCGAGTGGGTTAAGAAAGGGGCTGTTGTGGTCGATGTGGGCATCAACCGTCTTGAGTCTGGCAAGCTAGTCGGCGACGTGGAATACGATAAAGCACGTGAGAACGCGAGCTTTATTACTCCTGTTCCGGGCGGCGTAGGTCCTATGACGGTAGCAAGCCTAATTGAGAACACGATGCTCGCTTGCGAGCAGTTCCATACGAAGAAATAAAAAATTACCGATACTGAAAGGGCTCCGAAAGGAGCCCTTTCAGTTTGGAGTAATAACCCCCTCTAACTCCCCCTTAAAAATGGGGAGAACCGGACTGAGATCGCTATTCGTTC
>NZ_MDAW01000045.1:0-2174 GCF_002875385.1 Vibrio sp. 10N.222.52.B12
TTTATCCCGAGTTCAGGTTATGTAGTTTGTATTTTGGATCGATATGCTGAACGAAGCGCCTTACTTCAGCTTTCGTTAACACTACTGGCAGTTTCTTTTCTGTCAGAGACTTTTGAAAACGCATATCAAGCGAAAGTGGCGTTCTAAAATACTCACGGTACAAGAAAGAGATGGCATTTAGGGCGAGCGCCTGTGTTTTTACGGCGACTTTTTCATCTATCGCTAAATGGCTGAGAAAGCGTTCAACATCGTTTTCAGCTAATTTAGACGGATGAGCGAGCTGGTGGAATACGATGAATCGTTTGATCCAAAAGATGTAACTCTCAATGGTTTTCTTCGCATAGTGACGAGCGATCATATGTTCTTTTATGCTAAGCAAAAACTGACTTTTCATAACTAAATTCACATGGGTATTTATACAGTTCTATAAACTTAGCGTCTCACATCTAATTAGGCTTCACCACGCCGTCTAATTGCGTGGTTGAGCACACAGATTCATACTGATTTTCTATTTGTTTCATAAAGATAAGTGCTAGCATGCAGTTTTCTTTTGGAATGAAAGAAGGCGGTAGTGTGCCTGAAAAGGCAGCATAGAGCCGTATAGAAAGCGTTATGTGTTTGATGAGTTTTTAAGGTCAAAGCTACGATTTCATTGAGAATTCGTTCTGTATTTTCGGCAGG
Source organism: Vibrio sp. 10N.222.52.B12 (assembly GCF_002875385.1). Taxonomy (NCBI): domain Bacteria; kingdom Pseudomonadati; phylum Pseudomonadota; class Gammaproteobacteria; order Vibrionales; family Vibrionaceae; genus Vibrio; species Vibrio sp. 10N.222.52.B12. Next base: position 682 of record NZ_MDAW01000045.1, read on the forward strand.
CTGGCTTGGTCGAAATGGATTCTTGAACAACCTGAGAGTTATCGTTTTCAAGGTTCTTGGGTTGCCTCAATTTAGTTTTGGATCTGTTTTGTGTTGAATTTCGTCAGTTTCAAATCGCTTTAATTGAAATGTCTTTTTGACTGATTCACTTGCTGAAATTCAGCTCTGAAATTCTGGTGAAGCAAAAGGTTTTGTTGTGGCTGAAAGGGCGCTTTCTTTGTTGTTGATTCTGTAAGTGGCTCTCTTTTGCTAAGATCGCTGTGAAATTTAGGTTTTGGTAAGCATTGGTTTTTACGTAACTTATTCAAATTCCTTCATTTCTACGGTGGTTTACTTTGAATTCCCGGTAAAATTCACATAACAAGCAATTCAAGTGGATTCTCAACGCGTGGCAGTTTTACTATGCGTCAGGTAAAGTGCTTTACGGTGCAATGCAGCGGCTTGGTCAGTGCGTTGTTCACCACTTAATTGGGCGTTATGTTGTACGGAGAAAATGATGAATACCCATATTTTGCTGAAATTGGAGGAGCAGTGCGGCGTAAGAAAAGTGCTTTCTTATGAATCACAGCGAGCAGTGTTTGAAGATGAATATAAGCATATTAAAGAACTTGAAAGTAATGTGTCATTTTTTCGTATTTTTTGCTTTGCCTGGAAAAGTATTGAAACTAACTTAAAAACTCTCGAGGCGGAAGTCATTAAGTTTTCAGGTAGTATGTCAGGCACGACAGTTGTAACTAGGGTAAGTTACCAGCATATCGATAATATCAGCCAGATTTATACATGTATATGTAACTTTCTTTCATCCGCGAATCTTTTAATATCACTAATGGAGAAAAATTCACTAAGTGAAGACATAAAAGATAAGTGGATAAACAAAAAAAGACAGCTTCATTTACAGAATTACTGTTATCGTATTTGTTATGAGTTGAGGAATCACTCTCAACATGCAGGTGTCCCCATTTCTTCGATAAACGTTAGTAATTTGAACGATGATCAAGAAACTCAAGTTAGCCTCCTTCTTGAAAAAGATGAGATCTTAAATAGTTCTCAATGTACAAAGAACTTGCGAAAGTATGTGAATGAAGCAGAAGGCGACATTGATGTATATGCAAATATTGTAGAGTTTGTTGAAGTACTAAGGCAGTTACTTAGGTTTTTCTTTGAACTCAACGATGAATTCTACCAACCAATAGTTGGTTATTACGAGGTCTATTCGGAATATGTTAAATCACATACGAATGAATGCTTGATTTTAGTTCCTCGTGGAACCCATGAAAAAGACATTTTAGATGTCTACGAACGCTTAGACTTGAGCACGTGTAAGTGGGTGCTTGATACATTTACATACAATCCAACATAACAAGCAATTTAAGAGGGATTCACAACGCTTGGCATTTTTGATTTCACTTCAAATTTAGTGTTTATGGCACAATGCTTTGGGTAGAGTGGTAGCGTTGCTCACCCCTTAATTGGGCGTTAGGTTTTTTCGGTAA
>NZ_MDAW01000046.1:0-729 GCF_002875385.1 Vibrio sp. 10N.222.52.B12
TAACGCCGCGTTAAGGTGTGAGTAACGCAATACCTAAGCCTCGGCATTGCGCCTTAAACATTTAAATTAACGCATGGTAAAAATGCCACGCGTTACGAATCACTCTTGAACGCTTTGTTAGGTTTGTTTTTACTACGTGGTAAACACTTTAACCATACCAGCACAGGCAAGACCAACAAGCCCGTTAACATTATATCTGCTACCGTATGATAGCCTTGATATAGCATCAACAAACAATACGATAACATTGATATTATCGTTATAGACCTTACCATTTTTCCTATAAAACATAGGGTTACCACAAAAACCAATGCCAAGGCAGTGTGAGTGCTATAATCAAGTTCAATGGACGCAAAAGCGCCAAGGTACTTATCTGCAAACATTAATGTATAAATGTAAAGCGCACCAAAAAACGTTGTTACTACATCGATACAGGCACTTCTTACACCTGAACTAAACCCCTTTCTTACAAACCAAAGTAACGACAAAATACCTAGCAGAGGCACATATGAATCAGCGATGGCATCTAATTGTTGATAAGTCATTCTATAAACTCCCGAACTCCTGTTCATGCACATTCCACCGTACACAATAGCGAAGAAAGACATTAAACCTAGACTCATTCGCTATCGGACAAAGCAAGCAAAAATAACTCAGAATTGAGTTAGAAACGAGCATTATTCATTTGCGACTTTGACACAAGGATATTTACCGAAAAAACCTAACGCC
>NZ_MDAW01000047.1:0-33806 GCF_002875385.1 Vibrio sp. 10N.222.52.B12
AGGAATTACGCAACAAAGCCGCATGACAAAGAAAACGAGGATTATTGCTTCTATTAAGGTTTTTACCACCTCTTCTATAGAAAGTTTTATAAATGGAGTTGTATCCATCGCTTTTGTTACTTTCAAGCCTTCTGGAAAGCTTTTGGATAACTCAGCTATTTTAGAATCGACCGCTGCTTGTGTATCAATTACGTTTGCACCAGAAGCCAAAGTGATACCTAATCCGGATGTCCCTTTCCCATTAAAGGTCGGAATTACGCTGAAGTCTTCACTTGATAGCTCTACTTTGGCGACATCTTGCAAGCGAACTTGGGAGCCATCGGCATTCACTTTTAAAAGGATATTTTTGAACTCATCTGTAGAAGTTAGCAAGCTCTTCGCTTTTACAGTTGCGTTGAACTGCTGGTTTTTTGCTGCAGGTACGCCACCTAATTGCCCTAAAGTAACTTGAGTGTTTTGCTTTGACACTGCCTCATAGACGTCATTGGGTGTCATTTTGAAGCTGTTAAGTTTATTTGGATCTAGCCAAATGCGCATAGCGTAAGAAGGACCAAACACCCGAACATCACCCACGCCGTTTACACGACTGATTGGATCTTTTACATACGAGTTAACGTAGTCTTGAATGTCACCTGTACTAATGCTGCCATCGGGGGAATAAATTGCAATCGTAGAGATAAAGCCTGAAGTGCTTTTACGGACTGAAACACCTTGCGCTTGTACTTCAGCAGGCAATCCACTTTCTACTTGTTGTAGATTATTTTGTACTTGAACTTGCGCAGTATCGGGATCCGTCTCTGCGCTGAAGGTTAATGTGATAGTGACACTGCCGGAGGAATCACTGACTGACGACATGTACAACAAGTTGTCAAGGCCTGTCATTCCTTGTTCAATAACTTGTGTGACGCTGTCTTCTATATCTTCAGCTGAGGCTCCGGGGTAGGTTGCACTAATTTGAATAGCAGGAGGCGCTACCGTTGGGTACTGGGCTATCGGCAATGAGCGAATAGCGAAAACGCCGCCTAACATGATCACAATTGAGATAACCCAAGCAAAAATTGGTCGCTTTAGAAAAAATGTAGACATATTTAAAACTCGGTATTTTGGTTTGCTGGTAAAACACTATCGATAGTTATAGGCGCACCGTCTTCTAGTTTTTGGAAACCGTTAATGATGACTTTATCCCCTTCACTGAGCCCTTCAAGGATCTCCCAATTAGTCCCTACTTCTCTGCCTAACTTGATTTCCTTCTTGATTGCATGGTTATCATTATTCGCGACATAAACAAATGGATTCCCATTGGTGTTACGGATCACGGTTCTTTGGGGAATTAAGATTATGTTGGAGGCCTCTGGTCCCTGAATTGTTGCTCGAACAAATATACCTGGTAAGAGTTGTCTTTTAGGGTTTGGAATAATAGCGCGCAATGTCACGCTACTGGTTGATTCATCTACTGTAATATCAGAAGACTCAAGCTCGCCAATTGGTTCGTATTGGCTACCATCTTCAAGCTTTATAGATACAGAGACTGTTGTGTCATCTTTCTTTTGGAGTCCAATTAAATCTTTTCGTATTTTTTGTAATTCAAGAGAAGACTGTGTCATATCCACATAAACATAATCAAACTGTTTAATAGTTGTTAAATAAGAAGATTGTTCTGCAGTCACCAAGGCCCCTTCGGAAACTGTCGATATCCCAATTCTGCCGGAGATAGGGGCTTTAACGTTGGTGTAAGATAATAAGATGTTTTGGTAGTCTAAATTTGCTTTTGCTACATCTACCTCTGCTTTTGCTTGCTCGTAAGTGGCTTTGGCATCGTCATAATCTTGTTGACTTGCTAGTTTCTTACTGGCTAGCTCTTCGTATCTACTCAATGTTTTCTGGGCGACATTTCGGTCAGCCTTGGCTTTTTTGAGGTTTGCCTCAGCATTTTTTACATTGGCTTCGTATGTGGCGGGGTCGATCTTGTAAAGGGTTTCCCCTGCTGTTACCCTTTTCCCTTCGGTGTACAAACGCTCTTGAATAATTCCTGTTACTTGAGGACGAACTTCTGACTCTTTAAGGGCTCGGACGCGTCCAGGTAATTCAACCGATGGGTGGTATTTTTCGTGTTTAACTTGAATAACATCAACCGACGTAGGGCTACGTTGAACTGTATTTTCATTGTTATCATCACAGGCGACTATATTAGCGAGCAATAAAAAACACGTTAATATACGGAGTATTATCATTGAGATTGCCTTACATAAGTTTAAGTAGGGAGACGTAACTAAAGCTTAACATTGACAAATTTTCTCAACGTTAACTTCAGCATAGTAAAAATATTCTAAAGCTGTGTAAGTATCTACTTAAACTAGTGTAAATGAGTGTAAATTAAAGGTGTGTTTTGAAGGGCTTGTTCTTTTTTATTGGGGCTTAATTAATGGTGTAAAAACACTGACTTATTTATCGATAAATTGACATGTGCAATAGGTTTATCATGAATGGAATTGGTTTTAATTATTTCAAAAACAAAAGTCGTAATCTTGAATTGAATATTACCACAAATGAGAATTAGGAAATTTTATTATCTTTAAGTATAGGTTTCTTCATATTTTTACTACGGCTTCTGTAGTGGATGCCGCTGAAGGGCGAATTGATATTGATGGCAAAACGTTGTGAGGAAGTTGTCATAATGGAAATAGCAATGCTCTTCGTTGCATAATGACATTGAACAAGTTCAAGTGTTCGATTGTAGCGAAAAACACCTTCCTCTCGATCTAACTGAGTGACGAGAATTAATGTGTGTAGAGGCTCAGCTTGTCACTTTTTGACTTAGTTCAACCAAATTACGCAACAGAGTCAAATATATAGATAAATCGGGCTCTAACGTTAAGCGTTAAATGAGCTTATTTCAAAGTAACTTAGCGAAGCCAGAAAATTTTTCACCGTCTTGACATGCATAATCCAACTTATTGAATGATAATGAGTTGATTAACTTAGGATGGAAACGAAATGGGTAAAGACTACAATCTCTTGCATGTATTGTTGGTGTTGGCAGAAGAAAGGCAAACCGTACTTGCCGCTAAGCAACTGAACCTGAGTCAGCCAACCATCAGTGTGATGCTGCGTAAATTAAGAGAACAGTTTGATGATCCGTTGTTTGTTCGTGACAAGAACACCCTAGAGCCGACACCCAAGTGTGAGAAAATCCTACAAACCCTGCCGACTGTGCTGGATCAATTAGATTCCCTTTATCTAGAGAATACCCAATGGGATATCCACTCTGAAGAAGAAGAGATCGAGCTTTATTTTGCTCCTCCATTACTTACACTGCTTGGTGTTCCGCTGATAAAAAAACTAACGGAACTCACTCCCAACCTAACCGTGCAATGTCAACAATGGGATCTAGACACAGTGACTAAACTCGATTCACATCGCCGTAGTTGGGGAGTAACTTATTTACCTTTAGAAACCAATAAGAGTTTGGTTCAACGAGACTTGGGGGCTGATAAGTTTGGCTTGTTGATGCGAGTGGAACACCCTCTCAAAGACAGTGTGATTGAAGAGATTGTCGATTATCCAATTTGCATCTGTGCGATTCCCGGCAGCAACGCTGCCTCTCAAGCAGAGAAAGTGCTTCATCAACATAAAATTGATAAGAACATTAATGCTCGAGTTGGGGATTTAAGCCTTATGCTCCAACTCCTTAAACAGAGCGATTATATTGGCATCTTACCGCAACGCTTTCTAAGTGTGCTTGGTGAAGAGTTCCGCTTTATGCCGCTTCCCGAGCATATTATCCCCAGTCATCATCGTCGCCATATGGCGTTGTTTACCCACCAACGTCATCGTCGTCATCCTCTGACAGATTGGCTTGAAAATCAAATCAAACTCACATTAGAAGAAACCGAAGTTTAGATGCGTTTGTCATAAGTTAATAGCTTCGTGCAATCCCTATTATATTTCTTAATAGATGGTATAGAAAAAGGAAAAAACGAATTTAGATAAAGTGTGCTGAAAGAGGAGAAATCTTATGAAGCACACTTTAACCAAATGGGTGACAGGAACACTATTGGTATGTAGTTGTTCAACCTATACCTCTGTTTATGCAGCAGAAGCAACACCGACTCCGGTAGCAGAACAAATAAGCCAAGCACTGAATACCGAATCCTACACATTAGGTGTAAATGCTTACCTTTGGGGATCGACCTTAGTTCGACTTGAACGCATTGCTCGGCAATATACCGATGTTTCTAAACCGCAAGCTGCAACAAGTTATCGAGCACCTCTCAACCAATTTGGGCACGCTCGTCAATTGCCTGGTCCGGCGGATACGGATATGCCAACGGCAAACCAAGACACACTCTACTCCAGTGCCATTCTCGATTTAAGCCAAGGTCCAATCGTACTATCAGTGCCAGAAGTCAAAGACCGTTACTACGTGATCGACCTATTTGATATGTGGCATAACCTATTCAAGTACGTGGGTACAAGGGCAACGGGCAGTCAACCTCATCAATACCTTATTGTGCCTCCGGGTTGGGAAAAGCCAACAGATCTTCCCTACGATTTGACGGTGGTTGAAGCACCAACGACCAAAGTGTGGTTATGGGGACGTACACAAGTCTTTGGTGAACAAGACTATCCCGCCGTTCATGCGATTCAAGATGATTACAAGTTAACGCCGTTGGCGGTTTATGAAGGAAAAGCGAAGCACGTTGAAACCAAAGCGTTGGCAAAGCAACCTGGTGATGACTCAGATCCATTGAGATTTTTTGTCGAGCTTGGAGAATACCTAAAAGCGAACCCTGTCGATGAACGTCAACGCGCTCTATTGGGGCAGTTTGCGAAGATTGGTTTAACCAAAGATGGCTTTGACCGTTCTCGCCTTACCCCTCAAACGCAACAAGCTTTGGCGAAAGCAATTAAAGATGGTGAGGGTATTGTCAGTGCCCAAATCGGTAACCCAGCCAATATCATCAATAAAGACGGTTGGAATTACTCATTTGTTCTTGATCAATTTGGTGATGACAACGCGTTACGTTCCATGATTGCGCATCCTTATCTAGGAGGTCAAGGGGCTATCGAAGCGCTTTATCCATTGGCGTATACCGATGCCAAAGGTGCGCCGCTAACAGGTAAAAAGAACTACACCATGCATTTTGATCAAGCGCCGCCTGTTGGTGCTTTCTGGTCGGTCACAGTGTATGACGCGAAAAGCAAAATGCTGATCGATAACGCTTTACAGCGCTATGCGCTCAATAGCCAATCCCCTTTACAGAAAAATAAAGATGGATCGTTTGATCTGATCCTATCTCATCAAAAACCAGCAGGTGTGAAGCAAAGTAACTGGCTTGCTACGCCTGAAGGTGGCTTCTACGTCATCACTCGTCTGTATATTCCATCTAAGCCGATTCTCGATATGAAGTGGACGGTTCCAGCCATCACCACCGAATCATCAACACAATAATTGAAAGGTAGGGTAGTCGTATTATGAAAAAATCTTTGTTAGCACTCGCCATTGCATCGAGCGCATCGTTTCATGTTGTGGCGGCATCAGGTCAGCCGAATATCGTAACCATCATGGTTGATGATGTGAGCCCAGCAGACATTTCTGCATATCACCGAGGCTTGGGTGCGATTGAAACACCCAATATCGATCGCATTGCTAAGAGCGGTATGATGGTCAGCGATTATTACGCTCAAGGCAGTTCTACAGCTGGCCGTTCTGCTTTCATTACGGGTCAATATCCTATTCGAACTGGATTAACGACGGTTGGTCAACCGGGTTCAAATATAGGTATTCAAGATCAAACACCGACTTTAGCGCAGATGTTGAAGGACAAGGGCTATTCAACCGTTGCGGTGGGTAAGGATCACATCGGTGATCGCAACAAGTTTCTACTGACTCGCCATGGCTTCGATGAGTTCTTTGGCTTTCTTTATCACTTGAATGTAATGGAAATGCCAGAACAACCAGAGTTTCCACAAGATCCTAATTTTGTAGGTCGACCACGTAATGTCATTCACTCTGTTGCAACGGATAAGTTCGATAGTAGTAAAGACCCACGTTGGGGCACGGTTGGTAAACAAAAAATTGAAGACAAAGGTCCGCTCACCAGTGAACGTATGAAGCATGTTGACGATGAGTTTGTTGATTTCGCTACAAACTGGATTGATGAGCATCAGGCAAACGCGCCGGATAAGCCATTCTTCATGTGGTTTAACCCATCTCGTATGCACCAACAGATTCATGTTAAAGACGAATATCTCGGTGCGAGTGGACACACTGAATATTTCGATGCACTGAAAGAGTTGGATGATCAAGTTGGTGTGCTATTGGATAAACTGGACAAAGAAGGTTTAACCGATAACACCATTATCATGTTCACTGCAGACAACGGTATCAACTTGGATCATTGGCCGATGGCTGGCTCAGCACAATTTAAAGGTCAGAAGGGCACGACGTGGGATGGCGCATTCCGTGTGCCAATGCTCGTCAGTTGGCCGGGCCATATCCCTGAAGGCCAATACACTGGCGAATTCATGACTTCGGAAGATTGGGTTCCAACTCTAATGGCGGCTGCGGGTGAAGATAACATCAAGCAAAAGCTGTTGAACGGAACCAAAATCAACGGAACAAGCTTTAAAGCGCACCTTGATGGTTACAACCAGTTGGACATGCTGACTAAGGGGGAGAAGAGCCCACGTAAAGAGTTCTTCTACTTTAACGAAACGGATTTGAATGCGGTTCGTGTTGGTAAGTGGAAAGTGCATTTGAAGACCAAAACGGAGTGGGTTGAGCCAGCGAAGAATTGGCCTTTGGGTATCTTAATGGATATTAAAGCGGACCCATACGAACGTTCACCGGAAACTCGCGGTTGGTTCTTATGGATGAAAGAGCGCTCTTGGGCTGTGCCAATCATTCAGAAAGAGATGGCTAAATTCCAGAAATCGATGAAAGAGTTCCCACCCGCGCAAAAGTCAGGTGGCATCGGTATGTCTGACCACAGTATTGTGGATAGCAAGAAGTAGTGATGTAGTTAGAAAGCAATATTAAAGAGGAAGTGAGTTGTTCACTTCCCCTTTTTTATAAATCAATATGTTATTTAAGCGGTGGTCACGGTCCAAACCATAATCTAAAACAACTCTCGAAACTAAATTTCTAAAAAGCCATGTTTACGAGTAAACCAAAAAACTGATTCTGGTTATCGAACTGGCCTTGCATGGTGTCTGTAGAAATATCTGGGTCGCCATAATCGACATAGCTGTAATAGCCGCTTAAGTTGATTGTTGAGCTCCACTGGTAGTTCATCCCAATGCTGTATCTATGTTGGCTATCGACTGGGAGATCGGCCGCCTGCATGCTTGCCTCATCAAGAGGCGAAGAAGCGAATCCCACGCCCGTTTCTAGCCTTAGTTTTGGTGTGAGTTGGTATCTTGCGCCAATTGCGGCTGACCAAACGTCTTCAAAGTTTCGTGGTATTTGAGTGAATCGGTCGTCGTTAATTTCAACATGAGTGGATTTATTCTCACTCCATTGTTCAAAGCCAAGGCTCCAAACTAAACTGAGCGGTGTCGTGATTTGATGTAAACCAGAGAGCTCCAATTGACGAGGGTTCAGGACCGTCACTCCAGCTTGTCCAGACATTGCTGGAACGTCTTTATAAATCGGCCCTGTAATATGATAACGAAATGCATCGGTATTGAGCTTTCCGGTTAGGTCATGGTTCATCTCAGAACGATAGGCCAATCCAAGGCGGTTATCTTCGTCAATCTGAAACATAGCCCCTAAGTTATAGCCAAGCGTCCAAGAATCTGTCTCTAAGTGTGCGTGATCAATGAGGAGATTTTGTTCATAAGTGGCGTAGTCGATTTGCAACCCCATCCCCACAGACCAGCGCGGATTAATTTGATAAGAGAAGCTTGGGTTAAACTGAAGCACGCTCAAGCGTAAATCGTTAAGCTCCATTTTCCCGGCGTAGTCAGTGCCATAATCTAATGCACTGCCGCCTTGAGCAGCAAAGCTCATTCCAATATGAATCTTGTCCGATAGAGGCTGCGCATAATAAATAGAGCCATAAGGCTGAAATCCGCCAGCGTCGTTCGCACTCTGGCTAGCATCATTGTCGTCGTAGTTGATATCAAGCGCCATCGCAGCGAGATTTACCGAAAGAGATGGAGTATCTAGGTAAGACATACCTGCAGGATTACTGAAAGCGACGGATGCATTTTCTGCGACAACGGCACCGCCAGCACCTGCGGTACTGACCGACATTTGGCTCATCTCAGAAACAAGCGTACCTGCTGCATTGGCTTGAAAGGCGAAGAGTAAGCCACTGGCAATAAGGGAGAGTGAAAAGGGTTTGTTCATTAAAAGGTCGTCCTCTTAAAACGGCACTACCTCGCTTAGCAGAGTATTCGCGAGGCAGTGTCGTTAGAAAAAGTGGTGTTATTATTGAGTCTTAGTGACTTGTGGCAGCGAATACTGGTTATTAAGAATCTCTTTTGACGGCTCATACAAACGCATGTGTAAGTAAAAATCGCCTTCAGGTGCAGGTAGCCAGTTACATTGTTTATCGCTCGGCTTGTCGTGTTGAATACAGACGGTCAGTGAACCATCTTGGTTGTATTGCAGTTCGTCTTTTCTCAAGCTAGATATGGAGTAGCGATCGATCGGATTATCGACCATAAATAGATGCTTGGCATCATACATAGTCAGAGACCAGAAAGCGTTAGCAGGTGGGTTAACTGGCATGGTCATCCGGTATTGATTTTTGCCATTGAGTTGTTGATTATCTGAGTCGGTGTAACGGTTCGGATATAAAGCGCGCTCTGGTGTATTCAGCCCCGCCGCTCGATAGTTGATGGTTGCTCGGCTAAGGTAATCGCTGCCGTAACGGCCACCTTCATACATCATCGACCAACCGTTGTTCTTAGTGCCTACAGAGCGACTCGCCCATTTAATAATGTTTTGTGAGCTTTCAAGTGCACGCAGCAAACCACGTTTCTGTGCCTTAGAAAGAATCGTAGGATCGAACGGCTTTTCTCCGCCAATACCAATGTATTTGAATTGCTCCACCATTGCGTTGTCTTCTGGCAATGGGTTTTGGCGGATCTCATTGTCGATGGCAGCATACCAATCTAGTCCCTGTGGCAATTTCGGTGCTGGAATCGCTTTGGAAGATTTTGCCAACGGCGCGGCGGAATGATTTTCTCCCAACTCCGACAATGGGTAGTTAATAAACTGTTTGTGGACGGCTTTCGCTGTATTTAGATCTTTATTACCCGCGACTGCTATTCGTTGGATGTACCAAATCATTGGTGTGCGCGACTCGATGACTTTATCGATCCCAGCAGGTACTCTGCCTTTCCAACCTTTGTTGACCAGTAACACTTTACTGCCTTTCGTGCCAACGTTACTGGCAATCAAATTGTCAATCGCTTCTGAGTAATCGTCCAGTAGTTGAACGATAAAGTAGCGGTCATCGGTTTTTGGGATCTCAAGAACTAAAGGGCCGGTTTGGTCTAAGTTGATGTGAGATTGTGAGTAGAGGGTGTCGTTATTAACGGTAGGAACAATGTTGTCCTTTGGTCCCATTAATCTATAGGTTTTGCCCATTTGGTTTAGTGGTGCCATCCCGTTGTCCATGGGCTTATCTACGGACGTGGAGGTTTGTCGAACCATGGCAACCGTTAATGGGCCAGCGCCGTAAATCATTGCCTCTACACCGAGTGTGTATGCCAATTCTTCTTCTGCAGATGAGGTGCTTTGTTTTGGGGGAGCAGCTTGTACTGGATAACTATGAGCTAGGGTAAGCGTTAATGGCAGTAATGCGAAAGATCGTTTTAACAGCATAGAACCTCTTAGACGGTGATGGTTTTGTCGTCACATTTGGTAAAAAAACCAAGATAACAACCGTATGAACCAAACGAAAATTGAAAGAGTTAATACAAGGTATAGGGATTTATAATTCGGTTTGAGCAAGAGTGTTTTTTATACTGGCGAGGTTATGCCATTTAAGTGGCTACCGTTTTTCTTTTTGGGGTTTCGCTATGTCATCGTCATTACCTTATAGCTTGTTCATTAAAGCTGAGGGAGGAAAATGCAATCTGGATTGCCACTACTGTTATTACTTAAAACATGAAGATCCAAATTCACCGACGATGGACCGTCAATTGCTAGAGTCACTGGTTCGTGCTCATATTGATGCTCAACCTGATGGTGCATCACAAGTTGATTTTATTTGGCATGGAGGCGAACCGCTGCTCAGTGGGTTAGGGTTCTATCAAGAGGTGGTTGATTTACAAGAGCGCTACAATAAAGGCAAGAAAGTCATCAATACATTGCAAACGAATGGCACCTTGATCAACGCTCGCTGGGCCGAGTTTTTCCATCAAAATAACTTCATGATCGGTATCAGTATTGACGGCCCTAACTTGCTCAATGATATCGCCCGTATTGATAAGCAAGGAAACTCTTCGTTTGAGCGCACTATGCGAGGAGTCAAACACCTCAAGCGACAAAAGGTCGAATTTAACACGCTGACTGTGGTGAATAATAAAACCTATCAACATGGCAAAATGATCTACCAGTTTCTCAAGGAGAACGGCAGTGATTATCTGCAATTTCAACCATGTATCGATCATGAACTGGATCGCCGTAGTGAGCATGACTGGACATTAACTGGCAAGCAGTGGGGGCGCTTCCTTTGCGATGTGTTTGATGTGTGGCGCGAAGGAGATGTGGGTAAAGTCTACGTTCAGTTCTTTGAAAATTGTTTGATGGTATTGATGGGTTATCCAAGCCAAATGTGTCATCACAGTGCGAAATGTGGTCAGCAATTGATGGTCGAATCCAACGGTGAAGTGTTTAGTTGTGATCACTTTGGTTATGATGACTACAAGCTTGGTCAACTTCAAGAAACCTCGCTCCGTCAGATGGTAAACAGTGAAGCGCAGTTTGCCTTCGGACAAGCAAAACAAGATGAGCTTTCCAACCAATGCAAGCAGTGTGACTTTTTGCCGATGTGCGAAGGTGGTTGCCCGAAAAATCGTCTGCTTAAAACGCCTCAAGGCGAGTCGCATAATGTGTTATGCGAGGGGTATGAGATGTTCTTTCAACATGCATTACCACACTTACTACGAATGGTCGATGCGATGCAAAAAGGCCACTCACCCGCATATTATCAGTTGTTTTAAGGTTGAATTGACGACAAGTGCTTGTTATTCAATTCAAACGATTCCCGAAAGCAATGATAACTGCAATCGGGAATCGCGACTTTGATTAAGCGTCTATTCAGTTTGCTCTTCGGGTGGAGCTTCGGTTGGGTGGGCGAGTGAACGGTTCAGTTTCTGGAACAACCAACCCAGTGCAATCAATGAAGCGCCTAAGCCCAAGAAGCTGATGGCTCGCCAGAATCCGTCTAGTGAGCGAACATCCCATAAGAACACTTTAAGTGCGACACAAGCCAGCACAGCCAAGCCGATGCGCTGAATCGTCATCATTTTACGCATGACACCTCCCCAGGTTAGCAAGCCGCCAACAATCAAGCCAGCAATCGAGTAGGTGAACAGCTCTGCCATGCCCGTAGGTTGCTCAAGCGTCATCGAGATTGGTTGCCAGAACTGACGAATCGACATACCTAACCACACGGCTGCCAGAGTTAGACCAAATCCAGCAACGAAAGTGTATGGAATATGTAATGTGTTCCAGCGTTTGTAAGTGGTAACAATTAGGAGCGCTGCAGGCAGTAACCAACCAAGTGACAGCATGTTAAACAGTGGCATAGCTCCGGCAGAAACGTTGTTGACCATCAATGGTGATTCGCCACTGTTGAGTAAAGCAATAAACAGAACAAAAGCACTCCACAATAGGTAACTGTATGCTTGATAAACACGCTCTAATTGCTGTGCGAATTGGCTACGATAGCTATAAACCAAACCCATCACCAGTGCTTGGTTGGCAAATACAACGGCCGATGTGAAATCCATATCGCCGAGATAGCCATAATGCCCTGTTAACCAGTAGTTGGTTTGGGTAAATATCGCCATTAAGAACACATGCAAAAAAGCCCCTTCAAACCAATTTGCTAAGTCAGTATCTGAGCGATGTAGAACGGTACGAGCGTAAGCAAGAATCACTAACGAAGGTAAATAGCTCATTAATACCCAAGCCCAATGCTGTGAATCAATAGGTTGCCACTCTGGAATAAATGGTAATAAGGTTAGGCGAACCACCAAGATCCCCATAGCTACTTTGACTGCCCAACTGGCAGGGCGGAACAAGTTGGCCTGAGTCTGCAACGCCATAACCGCCACTTGAATCGAAATGGCAGTCGTGAGCCATGTGTCATTCAGCCAAACGAAAGCGGTTCCGGCAAGGATGGCATGCATGATGGCAGAACATTCCAGCGCCAGAGCTTTGAACCTTTGTCCGAGTAAGGCGTAGTAAACCGCAATCGCTGCGGTGAAGAGTGTCCAACCTAAAACATGACGGCTCATAAACTCGTATGTGTAGAGCAGGGTAATCAAGGTCATCGCAGGAACAAGTACAAGGAAGAGGATGCCTGTCAGTTGCGAACGATCACTTGCCAGTGTCTGACTTAACGTTCGCAGTGCAATCAACGCAATACTGACGCCGAGTGCGACCAGTACCGGCGTTTGCCCTTCTGCCATGTAAATGGATTCAAGCGCGATAGAAAGCAGCATGATCGCGGTAGAAGGCACCAATATCGATGGTAAATAGACTCTTAATGACCAAGTTTTACGAACTGCGGGTAGCCAAATCATGGTCGTAAAGAAGGCATAGAAGTAAATCATCTCAGCGGTATCAACGCTAGACATGCGAGCTAATGCCGACAGCACTAATAATGTCATCGCGAGAGCAATACCTGTCGGTGGATGTGTCCATCTGCCTTGGCAATGACGGTAACGCGGTTTGAGCATCCAACCCATTCTTGGCACCGCAAACAGCAGGTACAAACTCAGAGAAAGGAAGATCGCAAGCCATGAGAAAAGTTGCTCTATCGGCATGCTCTCAATCAGCAACAACATCCACAAAATATGTGGCACGGTAATAGATGGTGAAATCCAAGCGTGTCGGATCTTTTGCATCAGTAGCGTTGCGGCAACTGAAATTGCAGTGATGTAGCCCGCGAGTAGGTAATAGTTGGGCTCTGCATCGCCAATCCAAAGTGGGGCTGAATAACCACCGATTAAACCAAGCACGGCCATCAAAGGCCCTTGGCGTAGAGAAAGCGCTAAGCTCGAAAATGCCGCGCCTGCCAAGATCACCAGTGACGCACTTGGTGATAAGAGCTGATAGAAGACAAACGCAAAGATCACCGTGCAGTAGATGCCAGTTAACCCTGTTCCGGTAATGGCGGAAGGAACGTAAGTAAAGCCTTTCGCTCGTCCTGCTCGGTCTGGGGATTTCTGCTCGCGGCGATGGAACCATTCACCTGCTATCACGGTAGCAAGTGAGATGGAGAATGCGATGGTCACGCGCATGATTGGTGAGAACTCAATGTGACTGCCAATCACTTGTACAAGGTAACCACCACCAATCAACATGGCGAGCGCGCCAACCCAAACCAACCAGTTTTCTTGGATGTTGGTCAGCAGTTTATTGGCTTGTTTCTCAAACACGGATTCACTACTTTGTGCCAGACCACCGATATGAACTTCATCGAGCGAAGGGAGACTCGGTTCAACAATCGGAGGTGAGACTTCTTCGGCTGCCAGAGGCGCTGCTGTTGGCTCTGAAACTGGTTTTGGCGTTGGAGCATTGGGTTGTACGGGACTGTCTGGAGGTGTTGTTGCTTGCTGCGGTGCAGCACCGTGCTTAGGCTCTGGAGTCGGTGATGTATCTCTCTCAAACCAACGCGCACGCAGCTCTGCCAGTTCTTTATGAAGCTGAGACACTTCGTCTTCTAGCCTCGATATTCGTCCGACCGCTTTTAATGTAATGAGTATGGCGACAATCGCCAAAATAACCGCCAATGAGGTAAGCAACTGCTGTTCTCCCTTTCCCTGCTCCAGAATCCTTAACTTTGAGTAACTTAGCTAAGCTTAGTTCACTGTGTTACAAGATAACGCGATATACAACAGTGATAGAGAAATTTGAGAGGGAGTCGCATATTTAGAAGAACACGGACAGCTTGCCTGCTCTACACTATATTCATAATAGTTTTCAAAGTCTTAAATTGTGTAGAGCGTGAGCTCATCAGAACGACCATAAATGTTAGGTGATAATTGATGCAAGTGGGCAACGAAGCTCTGGTGCTGTCGGCGGTTGGGGTTATTGGCTTAGGGTGCCAATGGTTAGCGTGGCGGATGCGTTTGCCGGCGATCTTATTCTTATTGTTGGCAGGTTTGATCGTTGGGCCATTCTTACAGTGGCTCAAACCCGATGAAATTCTCGGGGATTTACTTTTTCCCTTAGTCTCTCTCGCAGTGGCGGTGATTCTGTTTGAGGGCAGTCTAACCCTAAACTTTAAAGAGATTCGTGGTGTGAGCGGTTCGGTGTGGAGCATTGTGTCTGTCGGCGCGATCATCTCTTGGGTAGCCACCAGTGTGGCGACGCACTATTTCCTTGATTTTACTTGGGAGCTTGCGATTTTGTTCGCCAGTTTAACCGTTGTGACTGGTCCAACGGTGATCGTGCCATTGCTGAGAACCGTGCGCCCAAGTTCCAAATTAGCCAATATTCTGCGTTGGGAAGGAATCTTAATCGATCCATTAGGTGCGTTGTTTGTGGTGATGGTGTACGAGTTCATCGTTTCGCACAATGCCGTGAACAGCGTCGAAGTGTTTGGCACCATCATTGCGGTGGGCTTGATCCTCGGTGTCGCTTCTGGTGCTGCGGTGTCTACCGTTTTGCGCAGAGCTTGGTTGCCAGAATACCTTCAGCCCTTTGCGGTATTGATGGTGGTGCTCGGTGTGTTCTCGATTTCTAACCAAATGGAATCGGAAGCAGGTCTACTGACCGTTACTGTGATGGGGATGTGGCTGGCGAACGCCAAGGGCATCAATATTCAGCAGATCCTGCACTTTAAAGAGCACTTAACCATATTGTTGATCACCGGGTTATTCATCTTCTTGGCGGCGCGCATCAGTCTTGATGATTTTGCTACGCTCGGTAGTGGTGCGGTGTTGTTGTTTGTTTTTATGCAGTTGGTGTCGCGTCCACTTTCGATTTTCGCTTCAACCATTCGCAGCAACTTAACCTTCAAAGATAAGCTGTTCCTCTCTTGGGTTGCGCCGCGCGGTATTGTGGCGGCGTCCATCTCATCCCTGTTTGCCATCAAACTGACGGAATATGGTATTTCAGAAGCCATGCTGTTGGTGCCAATGACCTTCATGGTGATCATTGGCACGGTGGTACTACAAAGTGCGACGGCTCGCCCTATGGCTAAAGCGTTGGGTGTGGCTGAGCCGGCGCCAAGAGGCTTCCTATTGATTGGTGCAAACCGAGTGGCTCAAGAGATAGGTAAAGCGCTGGCGAGATACGATCGCAAAGTTCTGCTCACTGATTCGAACTGGGACTACATTAGCCAAGTTCGCATGCTGGGTTTAGACCATTACTACGGTAACCCGATCTCTAGCCACGCTGATGACAACCTGAATCTGATTGGTATTGGGCAAGTGGTGGCACTGACGCCAGACCAACACTTCAATATCATGGCGTGTATGCAATTTGTCGGCGAGTTCGGCGAAGATAAAGTACATTGCCTGCAGAAAACCAAATCTAACGGCAATGAGAAACACTCGGTTGCGGAAGAGTATCACGGCAAATTATTGATGGGCGGCAACGTCAGCTACACCCAAATGGCGAGTTTGTTGAGCCAAGGAGCTGAAATCAAACACACTAAGCTGAGTGAGAGTTTCACTTACCAAGATTACCTTGAGCACCACAAAGACAATTTGGTGATTCCGCTTTTCCATGTTGAAGAGAAAGGCAAAATTCAATTCTGTGATGATCCAGACCAGTTCATACCACCTACAACCAGCACGGTGGTGGCGCTTATTCAATCCGTCGAGGCTAAATAGCCTAAATGACACAGAGAACTGCCACTCTTGGCACATCGGGGTGGCAACATTGTTAATCGTTACCCAAGCTTATTAGAGCAGTGAGGCGCAGTGTTTTAAACGCAGCGCCTCGATATGCTTTCTTAGTCATAAAGCGAGAGCGCACAAGGCTCGATTCGGTAAATAAATTGTTCAATTTCCGAATTTTCGCATTGACGACAATGGCAAGGATCGCAATACTGCGCGACTGTTTTACTTTAGGGTGACATTATGGCTCCGCAATCTAATCGCAAAGACTTACATCTTGACGCTGTTTTACATCATGACATGAACATGAAAAGCAAAACGGCGGGCTTTGAGTCTATCGAATTCGAGCATTGCGCATTGCCTGAATGTGACTTTAACGCCATCGATCTTTCGAGCGAGTTTCTTGGCCATTCATTGACGCTGCCGTTCTTGATCAGTTCCATGACGGGTGGCGCAAAAGATGCAGAGATCATCAACTGTCGTCTGGCAGAAGCGGCCAGTGAAATGGGCATTGCGATGGGGGTTGGTTCGCAGCGAGTGAGCCTAGAAGACAGCCTACATTCAGGTTTGGGCAAAACCATTCGTGATCTCGCTAAAGGCGTGCCTTTGTATTCCAACTTGGGTGCCGCTCAACTGAGAGATAAACAACGTCTCGATAACGCTCAACGTGCAGTCGACTTTATCCAAGCGGACGCTTTATTTGTGCATCTCAACCCTATGCAAGAAGCCTTTCAGCAGAATGGTGACCATGATTGGATTGGTGTACTTAAATCGATTGAGCAGCTAAAACAGCGCGTTGATGTCCCGATGATCATCAAAGAGGTCGGCTTTGGCATCAGTGGTGCAGTAGCCAAGCAGCTTGTGGACGCGGGTGTGGATGCGATTGATGTTGCGGGCGCTGGTGGCACGAGTTGGTCTGCGGTTGAAGGTTACTGCCAAACAGACAACAAGATGCAGCGCGCTGCGGAGCTATTTCGTGACTGGGGCATTCCAACGGCCAAGTGTCTAGAGCAAATCCACGCTCAATACCCTAACTTACCTTTAATTGCCTCTGGTGGCGTACATAACGGCTTAGAAGCGGCAAAAGCGATACACCTTGGTGCTAACCTTGTTGGCCAAGCTGGTGCGGTATTAAAAGCTGCGACAATCAGCACGCAATCTGTCGTCGACCACTTTGAACAAATGGCATTAGAGTTACGTTTAGCGTGCTTTGGTACAGGTTCTGCGAATCTCCAAGCATTGACCCAAGCTCGTCGTCTTTAGCTTCAATTAGGCTTGAACCCTGTCTAGGTCTCGGAGCGTTTCTAAAACTTGAACCTACAAAACAGTTTTGGATTATTCGTCCTGATAGCGATAGCTCTGCAAGGTTTTTACTAGTGCTTGCAAAACCGGGCCCATACCTCGGGTTCGAGAAACTAAACATCCAACTGTCGTGAGCCAGCCATCAAATTCGTGCGCAACGGGTAGGGCAACTAGCTTACCGCTCTCAATCTCATTACTGACCACTCTTTCTGGCAATAATCCCCAACCAACGTTTTGACACGCTAAGTCGGTCAGCGTCTGATGCGAATTAGCAAACCATAACTGAGTGCTGATGGCGTAACTGAACCACAGCTCTTTCCTTTGTGCGCTGCGCAGTACCAGTTGGCGATGGGCTTTGAGCTCCGCATCATGAACCACCGATAGCTGTGCCAATGGGTGAGAAGGCGAAGCCACGGTGAGAAAACGAGTGTACCCAAGGGTAAAGAAATCCATGTCCATTTTTAGCTCACCATCAGCCAACACGATACCCACTTGCGCTTTTCCTTTTCGAATCAACTCTTCTATATCAAATGTCGGTGCGGTAATGATATCGAACTGCGCAATAGGGAATTGGTCTGCCAAGCTGGCAAATTGCGCCAGTAGCGATTGGTTGATGAGAGATTCATCCACCGCAATCACTAGCTCGTGTTCGTAGGCTTGCTCTAAGGACTCGACTTTTTGGTCGAAGAATTTCTGTTGATGCAGAATGGACTGAGCGATGGGCAATAAGGCTTTACCGCTATCTGTGAGTGTCGGTGTGTTTTTCTCTCGATTGAACAGCTCTTGGTTAACTGCGATCTCAAGGTTAGCGACAGATTGGCTTACACCTGATTGCGCGCGCTTTAGCTTTCTTGCGGCTGCGGAGAAGGATCCTGTTTCGCACACGGTGACAAAGATTTTGAGTTGTTCAAAGCTGTACATTTCAATACCTAAAGAGGATTTGGATGACACTCATCCGGAAAGTATCGTTGTAAGCTATCACTATTCGTGATGGTTGTTAACTTTCTCTTCGTTATCTAGCTGTCATAATCCCCGCCACTTAACTTGTTCCATGTAAAGTTGTGAGGTTTTTATGGGAGCGTTAGAGCGTGTGTTTCACGCCGTATTATTTGAAGTATTGGCAATCAGTTTATCCATTATTGGTTTGGCATTGTTTACAGATCATGAGGTCAGTGCATTATCAGGAACCATGATAGTCGTTGCGACCATCGCGATGATTTGGAATTTCATCTTCAACTGGATATTTGATCGCTTTGCGACAGGGGCAAAAGAGAAACGTACAATCCGACTTCGAATCGTACACGTGGTGTTGTTTGAAGCGGGTTTGTTATTTGCCACCATTCCGGCGATGGCGTGGATGCTAAAAGTCAGTATGTGGGAAGCGTTTGTCATGGACGTGGGCGTGACGATTTTCATTACCCTGTATGCGTTTGTCTTCAATTACATCTATGATCATGTTCGAGCGTATTTGGTTAAACGCCGAGTAACGACTTCGATGCAGTTAGGCTGATTTAAGGGAATTTCGTCACTTTTACGGAGCGTGAGTCGATAAATTGTCGTTGGCTTAACACGAGCACTGATATTTTGGGTATAGTTCATTCATCAATTGAAAGTGGAACCTAAATTTATGAAAAAACTGGTAATGCTACTGTTAGCAGCAACAGCGCTAACAGCATGTTCTGACGAAGTGGGTACAGAAGCTTGGTGTAAAGACATGCGCGAAAAGCCAAAGACAGAATGGACAACAGACAACGCGGTTGATTTCGCGAAGCACTGTGTTCTGCAAGATGGCATCGGTAGCGAGCAGTGGTGTAAAGACTTAAAAGAGAAGCCGAAAGGTGAATGGACGGCAAACGAAGCAACAGGTTTCGCTAAACACTGTGTGTTTTAACGCTTTTCATAATTAAATTCTCGAAGCAAAAAGCAATAAACGAATCCATCGTATTCATTGAATACGGTGGATTTTTTGTAAGTGGCGTTAAGTCGCACTAGGTGAGGGTTTTCCTCGCTCTTCTCAGTATTAAGTATCAAAAAAAAGCATTTTACCGAAGCATAAGGCACTAATACTGCATCGAGTCTCGTTAAACTTGAATGGTTGGCAATTTCATATCACATGAGCATATGAGGTTGAATATGAGAACAATTTAAGGACGAGCATCTATGCAGTTATTGACGGGTAAATTGAGCCACTTCTCCAATCCTTCCGCGCATTCTAGCCTTACGTATTCAGATGAACAAAAAGAGATTCTTAGTGTAGCGAGCGCTCGGTTAGCGATAGACACGATTTCTCAATGGCCAGGTTATGCGGTTACGCCTCTTCATTCTTTGCATTCCATCGCAGATGGCATCGGAGTGTCATGCCTTTGGTATAAAGATGAATCACAAAGGTTTGGACTCAAGAGCTTCAAAGCGTTAGGTGGTGCGTACGCTGTTGCTCGTCAGTTGCAGAGTGTCATTTTGCAGCGTTATGGCAAACAGCCAACAATAAAAGAGCTGCTCCAAGGTGACTGGAAGTCTGAGGCGGCTGAAATCGTAGTCAGTTGTGCCACAGATGGGAATCATGGACGCTCTGTTGCTTGGGGCGCACAAATGTTTGGTTGTGGGTGTGTGATTTATATTCACAAAGACGTTTCAGAAGGTCGAAAACACGCCATGGAATCTTTTGGTGCGCAAGTGGTTAGAATATCTGGCAACTATGATGAATCAGTGCGCTTAGCCGACAGTGAAGCAAAAGTACACGATCGTGTGATCGTTTCCGACACGTCTTATGAAGGCTATATGGAAATCCCCAAAGATGTTGCTCTTGGCTATACCGTAATGTTGTCTGAAGTTGTTGCGCAGCTTGACGGCGAAATCCCGACTCACGTGTTTGTACAAGGCGGAGTTGGTGGGTTAGCGTCCGCAGTTTGTGGTTATTTCTGGGATCTGTGGGGAGATCAGCGCCCAAGATTTATTATCGTAGAGCCAGAACAAGCGAATTGCCTTCAAAAAAGTGCGCAAGCAGGGAAACCTATTGTTGTTGAGGGGGACTTAGAGACCTTAATGGCAGGGTTGGCGTGTGGTGAAGTATCAGTATTAGCGTGGGACATTCTTCATAACGGCGCAGATGATTTTATGACGTTAAGCGAAGACGCAATCCCTCAGGCGATGCGATTTTTGGCTCATGGAGAGAATCGTATCGAAGCAGGGGAGTCCGCCGTTCCTGGTTTTGCGGCTGCAGTGCTCGCTCGCCAAGATAGCGACTATGCAACAGCGCTTGGTTTGGGACCAGAAAGTAAGGTATTAGTGATAGGTACAGAAGGGGCAACGGACCCTGAACTCTATCGAGAACTGGTGAAATGAGACTCTGAATCTGTTTAAAGCCATCTGATCAGTTAAAATCGTTAAACGGCGCTTGAAAGGAGGCGCCGTTTTTATGTCTACTAATGATGGCCTTTTCTCAATTTTCTCATTGGTCATCAATGGGAATTGTTAAACCCACTTTCACGTTGTCCATTACCACGTTGGTTTGAAAGCTCTTAATATTGGCATTATCGAAGAAAGCTTCTCGCGTAAATTTGTCATAACCTTCCATGTCTGCCGCAGTGACAATAAGAATAAAGTCTGAACTTCCCGTCACATAGTAACACTGTTGTACCGAGCGATTTGCTGTCATCTCTTTCTTAAAGTTATGCATCAAGTCGACTCTTTCTCTTTCCAACGTTACTTGCACAACAAAAGTCATGGTTTGGCCTACAGCCTTGGGATTAACAACAGAGACATCGGCTTGTATTACCCCTTGCGCCCTCATGCGCTTTAATCGACGCTGTACCGCTGCTGGCGATAGCCCTACCTGATCAGCAATAGTGTCTGAAGTCGCTCTATTTGAATGCTGGACAATGTCGAGAATTTTGCGGTCGAAACTATCGACGGAAAGTGGTGGCGTTGACGTCATGACGATCGATTCCTTTCTGCCTGTAATGGATGGAAGCCATATGGTGAGCTAATCATGCTCTGGCTCCGAATTGTGACCTCACTCATGAGCGAATGTCTTGTTTTTACTAATTAAAGGAAAACCACTATAGCTCACCAAAAATGCAGAAAATCCGCACAATATGGGAGTCATTCGATGAAATTCCTTGTTGTCGTCAAGGCATTATTAATCTTGTAAACAAAATGTAAAGCAATAATAAATCGAAACGAAAGGCGAATTGACATTACCAAAACGTCAGTTTCAGCAAGATATTGATGGATAGGATGCGAGCATGGAAGTGGGATCAATAGCGCTACAGAATGAACTGGATAATCTTGCGAGCGCAGGTCGTGTGGGTGTTATTTCGCTGGCGACAGACTTTAATATCGAGAACGATTTACGCCAACTATTCCCACAAAATGTCGCTTCATTTACCAGTCGAGTGCGTAACTACAACCCGCTAACCATAGATAATCTGCGTCGTATGGAGCCTAGAATCCAAGAGGTTGCGGATACGATTCTTCCTGGGACAACGCTAGATGTGGTTATCTATGCGTGTACATCGGGCACTATTGCGATCGGTGAACAGCGCATTGCCGACCTTATTCAGGCACATCATCCCGATACAAAAGTGACAAACCCAGTCACTGCAGCACTCGCTGCTTTTGAACGATTGAACATAAAGCGTGTATCTATTCTTACGCCCTATACGCAAGCAGTAAACCAAGACGTGGCCGCCTTTTTCTCAACGGTAGGTATCGAAGTACTGAACATCGTAGGCTTTGATTTTGAAGATGACACCGCGATGACGTTCATCTCTCCAAATGATATTACTCATGCGGCAATACAAGCCTGTCATCCCGATGCTGACGCCGTTTTCATTTCTTGTACCGCGCTACGAGCGACCACGGTTATTCACGATATTGAAGCTGCGATAAACAAGCCAGTGTTGTCTAGCAATCAAGTACTGGCTTGGCACACTTTAGCTTTACTCCACTATCCCAAAAACATTAAAGGTTTTGGTCTCCTTTTAGATCAGCACTTACCACTAAATCTTTAATTACCCCGCTTTGAAACTGATTTTAAAGGACTTTTTGTTATGCATTTATCTACGCCTATCGACCCTAATCAGCTCTCCTCTGAATTGATTCAAAACATGATGGAATGGCGACAGCATTTGCATCGATTTCCTGAATGCGGGTTTGATGTTGATATGACGGCTGATTTCATTGCAAGCGAGCTGCAAAGCTTTGGCATCGAAGTGGTTCGTAATATCGGGAAAACTGGCTTAGTTGGGATCCTGCGTCATGGACAAAGTAAAGCCAGCATTGGTCTTCGAGCCGATATGGATGCGCTTCATGTCCATGAGAAAAATACTTTTTCTTACTGCTCTCAGCATGACGGGAAGATGCATGCCTGTGGGCACGATGGGCATTCAGCAATGCTACTCGGTGCGGCTTGCTATCTTGCTAAGCATGGCGGCTTTGATGGAACCGTTTATTTCATATTCCAACCGGATGAGGAACATGGAAAAGGCGCGCAAGCCATGATTGATGATGGGCTCTTTGAACGTTTTTCTATTGATGAAGTTTACGGCATTCACAACTTCCCCGGATTAGCGGAAGGAAAACTGATGGTGAGGCCTGGTTCATTAATGGCGAGTGAGAGCAGCTTTGAAATTGTGATTAAAGGCGTTGGTGGGCATGCGGCTTTACCACATCAAGGGATTGACCCTTTAGTAGTGGGGGCTCAGGTTGTGTTGGGCCTACAAACCATTGTTTCGAGAAGTTTAAGTGCAATTCATGACTCTGCGGTGGTATCCGCAACCGAGTTTATCACCGATGGGACGGTGAATGTGATTCCAACGACAGTGACCATAAAAGGTGATTGTCGCTGTTTTACCGAGCAGAGCCTTGAGATCATCAGAACACGTATGGAGCGAATTGTAGCTGGGATCTGCCAGTCTGCAGGCGCTGATTATACCTTCGAATTCATCAATACATTTTATCCGACGATCAACAGCGATGAGCAAACCGCTTATGCCATCACGACGGCTCAGCAAGTTCTGGGTGACGAAAACGTGAATGGTAAGTGTGACCCGATAACCATCTCAGAAGATTTTTCCAGTATGTTGCGTGTTAAACCGGGGTGTTATGTGTTGCTTGGAAACGGCATCAACTCTGTAGGTGGGTGTGCACTGCATAATCCGGAATACGATTTTAATGACCGAATCTTGAAGTTCGGGGCAAGTTACTGGATTCAATTAGTAAGCAATCGATTGAATTCATTGTAAGGAGAATAGCTGGCGGAGGTTTTGGAAAGAAGTTGTCCTCTGTGAGTTCAGGATAAGCGAGAAATGAAGGGGTTCATTTTACGTGTCACTTGGAAGGAAAAGGAAAGAAAAGGATGAAAAAATTAAGCGCGGCAATTTTAAGCTTAGGCGTTGTGTTTGGTGTTCATGCCGAAACATGGAAGTTTGCTTCAGAAGAGGACAAAACGGACGTTCAAGATATCTACGCTCAGAAGTTTGCGGAGGTGATTAAGAAAGAATCGGATGGTGATATTCGTGTTCGTATTTACTACTACGGACAACTGGGCACTGAAAACGACATCGTCGAACTAGCAGCAAAAGGAACCATTCAATTCGTATCTGTTGGCGCAGGTCACTTAGGTTCATACGTTCCTGAAGTTCAGGCAGTCAGTTTGCCTTACGTGCTGGGTACGGATGAAAAAATCACGCATCAGGTCTTAACGGAAAGCCCGACGATTTATAACCAACTCGCCCCTAAGTTTGAGAGTGTAAACCTAAAATTACTGTCCATGATGTCTGAAGGCGAGATGGTATGGGGAGGTAATAAACCGATTCGTACACCAGAAGATTTCGCCAATCAAAAGATCCGCACTTTTACGTCAACGATTCCTGTCGAAACTTACAAAGCATTTGGTGCAACGCCGACACCTTTATCTTGGGGAGAGGTTTATGGCTCTCTTCAACTGAAAACGATTGATAGCATGGTCAACCCAATCTACTTCATATACAACGCTAAATGGCATGAAGTTCAAGACTATTTGATGTTCCCGGGGCAGCAGCCTTATGTGAGCACCGTTTCGACCAACAGCAAGTGGTACAACGGTTTGTCTAAGGAAAAGCAAGCCATGGTTGATAAAGCGATCAAAGCCGCAGATCAGGCTGCCTACGATTACCAAATTCGCATCAACAAAGAAAATATGGACAAGATCCTCAAAGAGCGCCCAGATCTTCAAGTCGTCGTACTTTCTGATGATGAAAGAGAGCGCTTTAAAGTGTTGAGTGAAAAGCTTCATGATACTTACTTTGATGTTGTTGCGAACGCTTATCCAGCCGATCAACAGACAGAAGCTCGCCAAGGAGCGAAAGCCATTCTTGAAAATATTCTAGATGAAGTGCGAGTGGCTTCCCAAACGCAATAATGCTCTATGCGCCATCGATTATCCGTTTGATTAGCAAGCGGGTAATCGTCTTTGCTGCTCAACACGAGTAGCAGAAAAAGGATTGTACTGCTCAAGGAAGTATGGAGCTTAGTGAATGATGAAAGATCTTTTACATAAAATCAGTGTTGCAACAGAAAAGCTAGAACGCTTTCTGATCATGATTGCCATTCTTGTCATGATGACAAATTCTACGGCGAATGCGATTGGTCGTTATGCTTTTAACAAAAGCTTATTTTTTTCTGAAGAGCTCAACCAGTTTTTAATTGTGACGGTGACCTTTGTGGGTTTTGCTTACGCGGTGAGGCAAGGTCGCAACATACGAATGACGGCAGTCTATGACTCGCTAAGTTTTCGTGCTCAAAAAATCCTCACCACAATGATCGCGTTTTGCACTGCGCTTCTTATGTTCTATCTAGCGTACCAAGGTTTACTCTATGTTGAAGAGCTTAAATCTATCAACCGACTTAGTCCTGCATTGCAGTTTCCAGTTTATTGGGTGTACTCAATTATTCCTATCGGATTTGCGATTGCCGGTTTGCAATATTCAATGAGTTTTATCATGAACTTGCTACACCAAGAGATCTACGTGTCTTTTGATGTCATTGAAAACAAAACCAGTGCCAAAGGTGAATTCGAATGAGTAGCGTGACACAGTTTATCTCTGACATCATTGCTGGAGAGCCGGATATTTATGTCATGACCTTCACCTTGGTCACAGTCATGGTTATCTTGCTGTTTCTTAGTTTTCCTATGATTGTTCCTCTTGCTGTAGGGGCTTTAATCGGTCTCATCCATTTTTCCCAAGTTGAACCTGGTGTTGTCATTCAGCAGATGGTTACTGGGATTTCTCCCAATGCGTTAATTGCGGTTCCGATGTTCATTTTAGCTGCGGACATCATGACGAGAGGTAATACAGCATACAACTTGTTGGGGTTAATACAGGCGTTTGTGGGACACCTTCGAGGAGGGCTTCCAATCACCACGTGTATCAGTTGTACTTTATTTGGTTCAGTCTCTGGCTCTACGCAAGCGACAGTCGTATCTGTTGGACAAATCATGCGCCCTAAGCTGTTGCAAGCGGGGTACAAAGACAGCTTCGTTATGACGTTGATCATCAACGCAAGTGATATTGCGTTTCTTATTCCCCCAAGCATCGGCTTGATTCTTTACGGCACGCTTGCCAATGCCAGTGTTGGCGAGTTGTTTATTGCGGGCATTGGCCCTGGGTTAGTTCTGGCAGGGTTATTTTCTTTGTACAGCTATGCCTACAGTGTAAAACACAGTGATAGCCTAACCTTGGTTGAGAAGGCTAACAGAGCCGAAAAGCTGCTTGCTATTAAACAAGCGATTTTGCCATTAGGTTTTCCTGCATTGATCATTGGCGGTATCTATTCTGGTATTGTCACGCCAACAGAGGCCGCATCTTTTGCTGTGTTGTATGCCATTATTGTTGAGTGCCTTCTGTACCGAAAGTTGGGCGTCAAAGACATTTGTGATGCAGCTTTAAATACGGGATTAATTACCGCAGTCGTTTTCGTACTGGTCGGCATTGGGCAAGCCTTTTCATGGTACATCTCATTCGAACAAATTCCTCAAGAGTTGCTTGCACCACTTGAGTTGGACAACGCGTCACCGGAATACATTTTATTCATCATCGCAGTCACCTTCTTTGTCGGCTGCATGTTTGTTGACTCTCTTGTGGTGCTACTCATACTAACACCGATATTTATGCCTATCGTCAATGCCGCAGGAATCGATCCCATCTTGGTGGGTGTCATGGTGACGCTTCAAATGGCAATTGGTTCGGCTACCCCTCCATTTGGGTGCGATATTTTTACCGCTATTGCCATCTTTGAAAGACCGTACATGGAAGTCATTCGTGGCACATTACCATTCTTCCTCATTCTGATTTTGATGTCTGCGTTGCTGATTTTCTTCCCTGAAATCGCCTTGTTACCAAGAGACATTTTGTTCAACTAACGTCGTGTTTATCGCGCTAAAAGGACTAAAAATGAGCACATTACCTTTGATTGCCCCACCTAGAGGGTTTGAAAACGCGGAGTTTGAACAGCGTACTTATGAGCTGCAAAAGCGCTTGCGAGAACAGAACATTGATGCGGCTTTCTTTACTACGGAACCAGAATTTCGTTACTTCAGTGGTTTCAAATCTCAGTTTTGGGAGAGTCCTACGAGACCATGGTTTCTCGTTGTTCCTAGCACTGGTAAACCTATCGCCGTGGTTCCGGAGATCGGCGTATCAGGCTTTGAAGATACATGGATAGATGATGTAAGAAGTTGGCCGTCACCTCGACCACAAGATGACGGTATTTCATTATTGGCATCAACATTAGCAGAAGTCAGTTTACGAACTCATAAAATCGGCGCAATGATCGGGCCGGAAACACACTTACGCATGCCCGCACAGAACTTCCAGCAACTTCAAACTCTATTGAGTCGGCATAATGTTGTCGATGTATCACAGATTGTCCGTGATATTCGTAGCGTTAAGTCTAAAGCTGAAATTGACAAGATTCGTTTTGCTTGTCAGGTCACCGCTGCTGGGTTTGAGTTCTTAAAGCAATACCTTGCAGTCGGCATGACAGAGCGCCAAGCTTGTAAAGCCATGCAAATTAAAATGTTACGGTTAGGTGCTGACAGTTGCCCTTATTTGATATCTGGCTCCGGTGTTGGTGGTTATGACAGTATCATTATGGGGCCGACCGATAGAGAACTAACAGAAGGCGATGTGCTGATTATTGATACCGGAGCAAACTATGATGGTTACTTTAGTGACTTCGACAGAAACTATGCCTTTGGTCAAATAGATGAAGAGGCTCAGCTGGCGTACGATACGGTCTATCAAGCGACGGAAGCGGGGCTAATAATTGCAGAGCCGGGTAGAACCACAGGTGATCTTTGGCAGGCAATGTGGTCTGTACTCGAGAAAAACGGCGCGTTAGGGAATGATGTCGGACGTATGGGGCATGGACTTGGAATGCAACTGACGGAATGGCCATCCCATGTTCCTAACGGTGATGTGATCTTAAAACCCGGCATGGTATTAACGCTTGAACCTGGGATGGCATTCGCACCGAATAAAATGATGGTGCATGAAGAAAATATCGTCATTACTGAGAATGGGTGTGAGCTGCTTCATGAACGAACGTGGAAGACCTTACCTGTCATCGTTTGATGGGTAAAATACTAAGAAAGCCGAGCACTATGCTCGGTTTTCTTGTATCTGAAGGTCATCAACACCGGCACTAACATCGATATCTACGTCGGTGACCTTTTGTAGAGTGGGTTCAACGGCATTCTTATAGGTTCTCTTAGTGACGTTCTTTTGTAGCAAGAGGTTGTTTGGGTAAGTCGAAAAGTCGCCGTCTTCATGCTTTATCAAGGTGTGAAACAAACGAATGTCTGTGATCATCCCTTCGATTCCTGCGCCATCATCAATACGAATGTTATCGCCTACACGGTAAGGGAAAACGAAGAAGATAAGAAAGCTAGCAGTGATGTTGCTCAGAATGGACCACTGAGCAATAAAGCTCACGCCTAGAACGGTAAACACAGAAGAAAGGAAGATAGAAAAATTCCCGTAGCCAATACCACTCACGAGCAAAAACGTGGCAAATAAGAAGACGAACAACAAAATGTTCACCGTTCTGGTAATGAATAATATTCTTGGTGGTTTGACTTTTTTATTCCGCGCTAACGTAGTGAGTGCTTTCGTCGCGATCTTACTGAAGATTTGATAAGCCAAAATAAAAATCAGACCGAGCAGTATGTCGTAGTCACTCAGGATTTGTAGAAATTGTTCAATTGATGACAGCATCACGTTCTCCTCTTTATAGGGCGAGTGTACGGTCAACCATCGGAAAAAGCGTCAAGTCTCTCTCAGCAAAAAATCATATCTCTATCACGCCATTTTATAAGCCAAAGAAACCGTTTCTCTTGGTGCGAATTTTTCACCTTTGGTGGTTTTAATTTTATTTAAAGCTATGAAATTAAAGTGGTTATTTGTTTTATATTTTCTTTATCTTTTTCTAAGTGCTTTGTGATGTGGTTATGAAACGGGTGAATACAATAGCCTTCCTCTGATTAACCACAACCTTGGAGAAAGTGATGACACTTATCGCGATCAAATTGCTTTACGTGTTCTACAAAGCAATGAAAAGACGCTACTCATAATCGCGTCATTAGGGAAAAACTCACCCAAAGCACCTAAGAACGGAATACAGACTTCCCCATGTTAGAGAGGGGATTTGAGCGCAAGGTAGTGCCTGCTTAGGAGAGAGTGGATATTGAATAACTATTCTTTCGTACTTTGCACAGAGAACTTAAATAATGAATCTCGACTACTTTATCGCCTTCGGCACGTTACTCATGTTAGAACTCATTCTGGGTGTCGATAACATCGTCTTTATTACCATCATGACTGAGCGTCTTCCTGCTCATTTGCGCCAACGCGTACGTAATCTCGGTATCGGGTTAGCGGTGTTAAACCGCATTGCGCTGGTATTTTCGGTATCTTGGTTAATGTCTTGGAAAGAACCGTTTGTCGAATACCAAGGGGTATCACTCTCTTGTAATGATCTTATCTTTATTGTTGGTGGTGCATTTCTGTTGTTTAAAGGCATCAAAGAGCTTTGGGCATGGGTCGTGCCTATTGAAACTCCACCACATCAATTCTTTGCTGGGCAAGCTGGCACGGTAATATTGCAGATTATTGCGGTGGACGCGGTGTTTTCTCTCGATTCGTTGATTATCGCGGCGAGCCTAACGCAGGACATCACCATTCTTGCTGGTGTGATTATCTCTTCAAGCGTGATTCTGATGTTGATGGCGAATAAAGTACAGGCTGTGATTACTCGCCATCCTGGATTGAAAGTGCTCGCGCTGCTATTCCTGATTGTATTAGGTGCGCTGCTGATTGTTGAAGGGTTGGGGCTGAACATCGATAAGCACTACGTTTACAGTGCGCTCGCGTTTGGTTTGCTGCTAGAGCTATGCCATATCTTAATCAGCCGACAACCTGCTTCTCGACGTGTGGCAGGACAGTACTTCTAAACTTTAATGCGAAGCTAACCACTATGGGTTAGCTTCGCTTTTTACGCTTTGCAATTCTTTAATCATGGTGTCCAAGTTGCTGTCAAAGAACAATGGACCCGCAAGTTTCAGTGCCATTGGCGACGACGTATTTTGTGTCGCTTGCAAATACAGTTCTTTTGCCCCGCTTGTGTGACCGCGAGCTTCTTCCGCTTTCGCTAGTAATAGATAAGTTAATGACGTTTGCTGATTGTACGGAATCGACAACAGTATTTGCGATGCTTTGTCCGGATTGTCTTCTGACAGCGCCAAGATTGCGTTGGCTTCACACACTCTTGGGTTATTCCCTCGCTTCAAAACTTCAGACAAGGAAGAGGAATATTCCTTGTTGAGTGCTTCAATCACTTGCTGCTTATTGGCTTCGTCTTTGGTAAACACCCTTAACACTTCACCGATGTAGCTTACCGAAATGGTGTAGGCATTATCTGGTGCGAGGGCTTTTGCTTGACGAAAATACGCCATCGCATTTTCATAGCCAGCGTTGTTGTACAAAGCGCCCGTCCCAGACATCAAAGCTTTTACTGCTTCTGGATCTTTAGGGAAGATTGACACATTGTGTTCCAACTCTTCTTCCGGCACCTCAATGTACATCGCGCGTAGCATGTCATCTATCATGGATGGGAAAGTTTGATGAAACCGTTCAAAGTTGGTCGAGTAACGACGATTCAAATGAGTCTGCCCTGAAACGCGATTGTGATACTGGAACAACAAACGCAGCTTTTTTCCATCGCTGCTCTTGCTGGTGGAGATGTTGAACTCTACTGCGGCGAGTTTTCTGTGTTCTTTGGATTTGACCACACGAATGTTGCTGTAAAACCCTATGTGTTCCATGAACTTAATGACGATACCGTACAGTTCTGGTCGTGCTTTCACATCTTCACTGACATTCAATACTGCATAACGAAATTCGTAATGGCTTAAGTGCCCGGTGTGAGAATCAGGGTTCGGCTTTGGGTCGTCTGCGCGAAACAGTAAAAATGCCGCCTGAATAAGAACAATCAAAGAAAGTGCGCCAATTAAGATGGGTTGTTTGCTCTTTTTAGGGCGAGATTCAACGACCTCTACTGCGGGTTTCGAGGCTTCAGTTTGTGACTCTTCCTCTTCAATTACCTGATCTTCCGGTTTCTGTATCGCGATTTTTTCCAGTTTTACTTCGCCATCAAATCGATACCCACGCTTTGGTACGGTGACGATGTAGCTGCATTCCTGTTGGCTGTGCTTTTTCAGCACTTTTCTGAGTTCAAATACCGCTTGGGTGACCACTTGATCGGTCAATACACTGCCGCCCCAGACTTGCTCGATAAGTTCATCGCGCGTGTGAGTCAGTCCTGGATTCAGACATAAGAACTCAAGCAACTTTGAGAGACGGTTATCAATCGTAATGCATGAGTCAGCAAACTGTATTTGCCCCTCATTGGGCACAAAACGCCACTCATCTACGATAAAACTGATGTTTTTGTCAGGCATTCACACTCGCTCTTCTATTTTTTATTCATCTCATTGAGTAAATGTAGTCTCAATTGGATGATTTTGCTGACAATTTAAAGCGCGAGTAACGTGATTTTCTACACATTCCGTTATCGGAACACCGATTTTTGCTCTCTACCTTTAATGCCTCCCCTTTTACCTAGGAAATCAACACTGAATGGAAGAAAAGTTCCAATTAATTTGTTTGTTTTACCCTCTATTTTGATGTTTAACTCTATGTATTTATTGGTTTTATATTTTGTTTACATGCTAGTAATGAAGTTTTATTAACTGCTGAGTTTTACGTTATGTCACCGCAGCGAAAACACAGGATGATGCATCCCACACCGCAAGTGAGGGGCGAGCTTCTTAAAAGAGAAAAGGCGCAACGTTCCCTGAAGTCACTTGCAATAAGGAAATAAAAAATCGATGCATGAGCATCACGTACTGAAGGATTAGGGAATGTTAGTCAACCTTTTATATTGAGAGTTATTAAGAAATGAAACTGAACAAATTTATTCTTCCAATCGCTGCTATCTTCTTTGCTACACAAGCTGCTGCTAACCCATACATTGGTGCTAGCTACCTATATTCTGAATACCAAGTAAAGAACGAGAACACAGACTTTAGTGACCAAAACAGCGGTTACAACCTTTACATCGGTTACCAGTTTAACGACCTACTATCGATTGAAGGTGGATATGCAGATTTCATCGATACGCACAAAGACTTCGAGCACATCTACTCTGATGCTTGGCTAGCAAGTGCGAAACTAACACTACCAATCACTATTTTCGACGTTTACGGTCGTGTCGGTATGGGTCACTTCCAAACGAACCTTGGTGATTCAAACGACATCTACTACGGCGTAGGTGCAGGTGTGACATTGGGCCCAGCTCGCGTTGCACTTGAGTACACCATGTACGAAGCAAAAGTTGTTGAGAACAGCTACGCGCTAAGTGCAGAGTTCCGCTTCTAAAAAAAAGCAACGGCTTGTCCTAGTTGTTTTCCACTGCACTTATGGAAGAGTGCGGTGGTTTTCTTCGTTCCATTTTTGCAAACCTGACTTTCTTGTCTTTATTTCGTCGTGTTGGACTGGCATGGTGATTCGGTAACTGACATTCCAATAAAGAGAAGGACTTAACAATGGAAGTACTCAAAGGCTCATGTCTGTGTGGCAAGGTGAAACTCGAAGTCGCGGATGAATTCAAATACATGGGCAATTGTCATTGCTCTGAATGCCGCAAATTTACCGGATCCGATTACTCGTCAGCGGGTGGCGTTGCACTGGATAAACTGATTGTGATTGAGGGCGCGGAACACATCCAAACCTATCAGAAGAGCGCCAATACCGAACTCTCATTCTGCCGTCACTGCGGCTCTAGCCTTTACTCGAAGAAGAACAACGGTATCGTCAATGTGCGCTTGGGTATTCTTGATGATGTACCTTCCCATAAGCCAAGCTTCCATATTTTTGTCGCATCCAAAGCACCTTGGAATGACATTACTGATGACCTCAAGCAATTCGAAGCCGAACCCAAGCTATAAGCTGGTTTGAGGCTGAGCGCCGTACCGAATCAGAAAGCATTTAAAGTTGTGAGATAGAGCCACTCAAATGAGTGGCTTTTTGCTTTTGAGTGGCAGTAATATCCGACTAGTTAACATCGACAGATTGTGGGAGAACATCAGTGAGCGAAGAATACAGCCAAGCCATCTCTAAGCATTACGCGGCTTATCGTCCGCCGCTGCATCAAGTCATCCTACAAGCTAACTTAGGTACGTTCCCCCAGTTCCAGTTGGGGTTAGATATTGGCTGCGGTACAGGCGTATCAACACAGGCATTGGCTAAATACTGTCAGCAACTGCATGGTGTGGATCCGAGCACGTCAATGATTGAGCAAACCAAACCATCAGCAGCAATTGAGTATCATGTCGGCGATGGTGAGCATGTGCCGTTGCCAAACAACAGTGTGGATGTCGTGACGTTTGCTGGCTCACTTTCTTACGCGAAATCTACGGCGTTGGTGACTGAGCTTCAACGTGTTTGTCAATCTGCAGCGCACGTTGTGGTGTACGATTTTGAAGTGTTGCTCGAAAAGCCCCTCAAGCTATTGGGCATAGTGATGGAACTGACGGAGTCCAACTATGACCACGCTATCAACTTCAGTGATTGTGATGCTTTCCAAGCGATGAAGGTTTACAAAGAGACCGTAGAGCTAGAAGTCAGCACTGAAGAGCTGGCGCATGTGCTGTTTTCTTCTTCAAAGCGTTACAACAAGTTGGTTGAAGCATTCTCAGGAGATGACCCATTCGCAAACGCTGTTGAGGCTTTGAAGGACCTTAGCCAAAAACACGTTATTCAAGCTGATACCTATTTCGCGATGTACCAGATAAATGCGTGAAGCTCACGC
Organism: Vibrio sp. 10N.222.52.B12; assembly: GCF_002875385.1. Classification (NCBI taxonomy): domain Bacteria; kingdom Pseudomonadati; phylum Pseudomonadota; class Gammaproteobacteria; order Vibrionales; family Vibrionaceae; genus Vibrio; species Vibrio sp. 10N.222.52.B12. The sequence continues at coordinate 33,754 of NZ_MDAW01000047.1, forward strand.
CAATTCATGACTGACAAAGGCCGCTATCACAGTGCAATGTAGATCAGATAAGG
>NZ_MDAW01000048.1:0-4705 GCF_002875385.1 Vibrio sp. 10N.222.52.B12
TATTTTAGGACTAGACACTTTGTTGTATTCTTGGTGTCTGTAGTCCCTATTCAAGCCACATGTTTTTCAAAGACATCACACCCATTCGGTCTGTTTCTGCTCCATGCAGTTCTTCGGATTGAGAGTAGACAATGTGCTCTCTCCAAAGCGGCGCATAATGGTAGTTCTGTATCAACCAGTCCTCCGCTCGGAATAGCTTTTCTAACAATCCATAACTGTCTCCACTTTCACGCATCAATCCATCAACGAACTGCACTAAACTGTTTTGCTCTTTCTCGCTCAAACATCGAGTAAACGCGTCACTGGCAAGCATCCACTCGTAATACTGATAAGCACGGTCATCGCCAAATACGTAACAACCATAACCGACATCAGCGACCGCACGTTTCTCGTCGTGTGGGATTTGAATCGTCCACTCGACACCAAGCTCGGAAAGTATCTCAATGAGTGGGTCAAGCTCTGGTTTTAGGTTCTCACGAATTTCGATCACCACTGGACGCTTTGGCTTTGTCATTTGGCTTTCAAACAGGTGAAAACCTTTGTCTTGGTGCTCGTTCATCAGACTATTTGCCAACTCTACGCGCTGATCAGCATGCTTTCTAAAATGATGAACAATCCAAGCACGCTCTTGCTTGCTCAATTGGTTTTTGTGGTAGAAAAAATGAAGGACAGTACAACCATTTTGCTTACTGTGATCATCTCCGACATTATCAAGATGAATCGCGCGCTGCATTTGCTGAATGTGTGCATGGCCCACTTTGCTGCAGGGCGACAATGACCAAAATTCAGCCATATCAATTAATCCTCCAATGCCAAAATACCGAGGATTTCTTTTAAGTGTCCAATGGTGACTCTCCAATCGCTCCGCATAATATGGGCCTGTTCCAATAGGCTTATGTGGCTGTTCACAATCCATAATTGCCGTGTGTTTGTCACACAATAAATTGAGGAATACAGGGTCATTTTGACGCAGATAAAACGTCACCCATTGCCCTTCAACGTTGATAGAATCAAGGTGACGAAACAACACCGAAAATGGATTTTCCTCGTTTAATCTTCGCTCAAAGTTCGCCTTAATATCAGTGCCACTCAATCGCTTGCCATTGTGGAAGGTCACATCACTACGCAAGCGAATTCGAACGTGATCACCCTTATTTTCAAATGCGTGTGCAAGTTCGGGCAAGATGCTTTGAGAGTGAGGGTCAAAACGCAGCAATGTATTGTAAATGCTATCTATCAGCATCACTGAACGCACAGAATGAGCTTGATGCGGTCGCCATTCTGGTAATTGGTAAGGGGCGATATAAACCAAGGTATTTTGCTTGTTCAGTTCGGATTGCGCATCGCCCAACCACAGAGGCAGGTTTTCTTGAAACGCCAATTCGCCATCAAACTGCTCTGCTAGTTGGTGTGCTTGGTTGATTTTCCCCGCTTTCACCCACTCTTCTAATGCCTGCTTTAACGCCTCTTCAAACGTCACAAGTAGTGTGAGCGTCGATACGTTCCCCCGCCCCTTACCCGGAGCCCAAGTCACCCAACCATATGATTCCATTGCTACCATTAATTTACTGACATTTCGGTCGCTACATTGCAGTTGTTCTGCTAGCGATGCGATGGTGACTGGCGTTCTCTCCTGAGTTTGATAGTGCCGACTCAATTGACGTAAGCGGTTCAAATGCGAGGTAGATTTAAAAGATGAACTATCCATATTCATGTGTTCGTTATTTGTTCCCAATTAGATATTCATACTATCTCCAAAGTCATACAGGAGGTCAATATGAATACCATTTACTACTCTTACTATACATTAAGTGCCGAGCGCCATCGAAATACACCAAAACCAGAACCAGTAAGAACCAACCAATCTAGAGTGAGTTCACTCTTTCAGGCTGTGTTTTCGGTCTTACTATTTGTGTAAGCACGACTCATGATAAGGAGCGCTCAATGCGCTCCTTTTTGCTTCACTGTTTCACTAGTGTGGTGCTAGCCGTTTTTCTTTTGCTTGACGAAGGCATTAACGTTTTACTCAACAGTGCTATCCCCATCCCACCAGCGAGGATGAAATACATCAATACAAACTCTTGTGTATGAGCATAAGTCGCTGCGATAGGTCCAGTACTAAAGCTTAATGTGTACTTAACGGCGTAGATTCTCGAGCGCCATTTCACATCGGAATAACGGCCAATAGGCCAATCATTCACTGGTATTTGCGCGTATGTACACAACATCAAACCAACAAACACAAGAACCAATGACCATTCATGAGTAACCGTCGCTAATAGGAGGAATAACAGTTGCCCACCAGCAATGCAGGCGAGCAGCTTCTTGATATCAACGCGGTCAAGCAGCTCACCCACAACAAGCTGAATAAACGCGGCACAAACAAAAATCGATGTGGTTAACGTACTTGAAAGGCTCAATGATTGGCTAAATTGTGCGTCCATGATTTTAGGTAACGAGGTCGTCGTAGATTGAAAGACTAAACCGCCGAAGAAGACAACCACCGCAGCGCAAACGAACAGCACTTTGAGTTGTCGCAAAGACATCGTTACGTCGTCACGTATACTTTTCGCATGTTCGATATCAGTAACACCTTTCGATGCATACCAGTACACAATACCAGTTAATAAACACACAAGGCCTGGAACATAAAATGCGGATTGCCAAGAGAACCATTGGCACAACAAAGCGGTTCCCATTGCAGCAAACGCCAAACCTAAGTTACCTGCTAGTCCATTTACTGCGATAGCCCTGCCTGTTTTGTTTGCAGAGCTAAAGATAAGTGCAATACCGACGGGATGATAAATCGCCGCAAACAAGGCTATGGCACAAAGCCCCAACCCCATTTGCCATGGCGTTTGCGCAAGAGCAGTAAATAATGCAGAGGTGCCCATCCCAAAGTAGAAAACGGTCATCATGCCTTTTCGGCTCCAACGATCCGCCAGCCAACCAGCAGGCAGGGACATCACGCCATAAACCAACATGGCTACGCTCCCTACTTGGAGCAGCGCTGCGTAACTCATGTCCCATTCTTTATGCAGCGTTAGTACAATAGAAGGAAAGATGAGCAAGAAGTAATGATTGAGCGCATGCCCCACATTGAGGACACCTGCGTGAAAGGAACGGTTCATCTCGACTCCAAACCAAATAAAGGAAAGCTAACTAATGACAAGCTCAGTTTATCTGGCTAGCATTTGGCGTATAGATTCTATAAAGACAGGTTATTGCTCAAATGAGCCAGAACATCAAAGCCATCAGTCTGGACGCCAGCATCAATCTCTTAGAAGCGGTGGTCATTCCCAAGCACTACCCCGATGGGCACGTCATTGATTGGCATTGCCATCAACACAACCAATTGGTTTACGCCAGCAGTGGTGTGATGGCGGTCGAGACAGAATCTCAGCTATGGGTGATTCCGCCTCAAAGAGCGGTGTGGATCCGGGCGCATGAGAGCCACAAGGTGTATATGTATGGCGATGCGGCAATGAAAAACGTCTACTTGTTACCAAGTATCGATACTGAGCTGCCAAACCAGAGTGATGTTCTCAACGTGTCACCAATGCTGCGTGAGATGATCATTCACCTTTCTGAGCAACCGGCCGACCAAGTCAGCACAGAGCCGTATTGGCGTATAGTTCTGGTTTTGTTGGATCAGTTGAAAGTCGCGCCGCAAGCGTCCATTCAAATCCCTCTTCCCAACAATGCCAAACTTGGGCAGGTTTGTAACTCACTGTTGGATGAGCCTGCGGATAATCGTTCATTAAAACAATGGGCAGAGGAAATTAACGTCAGCAGCCGCACTTTGAGCCGTTTGTTTCGCAATGAAGTTGGCATGTCTTTCATCGAGTATCGTCAACAAGCAAGGTTGTTCCTCTCTCTGACGTTGTTGGCGCAAAACCTCCCAGTTACCATCGTTGCACTGGAGTGTGGCTTTACCAGCGTGAGTGCTTTTAATCATCTATTCAAACATAGCTTTGGGGTGACGCCGGGTCGCTTCTTCATGAATTAATATTGAGAACAGATAACACCCACATTTGATGCACTCAGAAAATAATCGAACACTCAGAGCACCTGACTGACCTATCTTCTGAAGATTCTACCCAACACGCAATTTGCGTACTTACTCAATAGCAAGGCGTAAATAATCAGAAAAACGTTTAATAATGTGCTTTTTAGGCATTCCCATTCAGACTTCAATAAATTAGACTCAAGCCAATGCCCAAGAAGTTTGAATTATTGATAAAAAAGGAATGCCAATGAGCTCAAGTATGATCCTTAATGAGTCGCTAATTGTAAGTGGTCGAGATATTCCACTGAAAGAATTGTTGTATGCGAAGCGTGTGCTTGATAACTACATGGCCGTAGCAAAAGAAAGCAGCCCACTTGAACTGCTCACAGAGATGAAAACCGCGGCAAAACAAGTTAAATACTTCACAACGGAGAGTAACCCTTGTGAAGCACGCAACGTGATCAGCGCGATGATTGATAAGGTGGAGACCGCTGAATCCTTTGATTCGTTTAAAGCGCTCGCGGGCGAACCTTCTCAAGCACTGAATGAATTGATTGAAGATCGTGCGAAGCTCATTAAGCACGAGCGTGAATTATTACTGGCGTCGGGTTACGACGCGTCTCGCATCTGATAGCTGCCTTGGTAGCTGCGCATTAAAAAAAGGAGCTCATTAAGTAATGCCGATCGTTTTAAATA
>NZ_MDAW01000049.1:0-2650 GCF_002875385.1 Vibrio sp. 10N.222.52.B12
TTGTGATCAAGAGACAGGCTCATTGAGCAGGCTTTCTGAAAGTGGTCGGTGAAGTAGGGATTCGATTGGACTGGCATTCCAGCCCCCGACCCGCAGGTCCCAAACAAATATCACCAAATACGAAAAAGGCTCTACATTTCTGTAGAGCCTTTTTCTCAATATGGTCGGTGAAGAGGGATTCGAACCCCCGACCCTCTGGTCCCAAACCAGATGCGCTACCAAGCTGCGCTATTCACCGAGATGTTTAACTGAGGACTTATCCCCGTCAACGGATGCGTATATTACGGATTCTTTTGAGAGACGCAAGTGCTTTTTGCGAAAAAACCTAATGTCTTAATTCGTTTGATGAATTACTGAACACTAGCACGTGAAATGTGACTAAGAACCCACAATAAAATACAGACTATTAACCTTGGCAACATAATTGATCCAGATCAGTGTGCAAAAAAGCACCACCTATTAGTTTGGTCCATGTCGGAACTATCTTGGAGGAAACACATGGACTTTTGGCTTGAACTCCTATTTGGTAATGCGGTGGGACTATCGTCAATGATAGTAATCTTTGGGACAATTGGACTGATGTTGTTTTTCAGCGGTTTCTTCATTTACAAGATCATGAACGACAAATCTCCTCACTAGATCTCGCTTAGCTCTAGAAACGCTTTGCACCGGAGTTGGTAACCTGCCTGCTCCGGTTTTTTATTTGATCTTTTCACACACGTCCTTGATATAATTGTCTCTACTTATCCTGTTCTTTATGAGATTGCCGTTATGTCTCACGATGACGATTTTGATCTGTTCCAACAGATGATGGGCGATGTAAAGCCAATCAGCAATGACACCGCCGAACACAAAAAGGTTCACCAAGTTACCGATGCACACCTTGCTAAACGCGAGGCAGCAATTTGGTTAACTGAAGACGATCCTGAATACTTGTCGATTGACCATGCAGAAATGCTGAAACCAGATGACTTTATCGAGTTCAAACGTGATGGCGTACAAGACGGTGTCTATCGTAAGCTACGTTTGGGCAAGTACCCGATACAAGCTCGTCTTGATTTACACCGTAAGACGTTGAAAGAAGCGCGTGATGAAGTCGTAAAATTCCTCAAGCAATGCATTCAAATGGACATTCGTACCGTGGTGATAGTTCATGGCCGTGGTGAGCGTTCTAATCCACCAGCCTTAATGAAAAGTTTTGTCAGCAGTTGGTTGCAGCAAATCCGCGAAGTGCAGTGTGTACACAGTGCGCAACGATTTCACGGTGGCAGCGGTGCTGTGTACGTTCTATTAAGAAAGAGCCCCGAGAAGAAGCTTGAGACGCGAGAACGTCATCAAAAACGGTTAGGCTAAGCGCTCTCCCGGTGCTAAAATGCCCGACCTTATCTCGTCTTGCTGCTTTATCTAGCAGTAAGGCACTTCAATTAACCGCCGTTGTGAAACGTTAGGAGACGACATGTCACAAGACAACACAAAACGCTTAAACAAATACATCAGCGAAACGGGCTTCTGCTCGCGCCGTGAAGCAGACCGCCTTATCGAGCAAGGCCGCGTCACCATTAATGGTCAACAACCAGAGATGGGCACAAAAGTGCTACCTGGTGATGATGTTTGCGTCGATGGCAACCCCGTTGCGGCAAAAGAAAAGCCAATTTACATTGCCTTGAACAAGCCAACCGGTATCACTTGCACCACTGAGCGTGATATCCTTGGTAACATCGTTGATTTCATCGGTCATAAAAAGCGTATCTTCCCAATTGGTCGTCTGGACAAACCTTCAGATGGTTTGATCTTCCTAACAAACGATGGCGACATCGTGAACAAGATTTTGCGTGCAGGCAACAACCACGAAAAAGAATACGTGGTGCGTGTCGACAAACCTATCACCGGCGAATTCCTTAAGCAGATGTCGAGCGGTGTGAAGATCCTTGATACGGTGACTCTGCCTTGTAAAGTAGAGAAAGAGACCAAATTCTCTTTCCGTATCGTGTTAACACAAGGTTTGAACCGTCAAATCCGTCGTATGTGTGAAGCGCTAGGCTACGAAGTTTTCAAACTGCGTCGCGTACGCATTATGAACATCTCACTTGATGGTATTCCTAATGGTAAGTGGCGTTACCTAAGTGACGACGAAATGGCAGAGATCCTAGCAATGTGTGAAGGCTCAGTGGGTACGGAAGAAGCATCAAAAACAGACTCTAGAGGGCGTAATATTCGTAAAGCGACCGACGCAAAGCTGTTTGATAGCCGTGAAGAAAACCAAGACTCTACTGCTCGTCGTAACCAGAAGACACGAACTTTCCGTGGTAACAATGCTGATGAATTTCGTCATGCACCGAATTCGAAAAAAGGCCAACAGCGTCGTCAACGTGATGATGAAAAAGCACGCCCAACAAAAGAGCATTACAACGCAAAGCCACAAAATGAACGCACTAAGCCTCAAGGTGAATATGGTAAAACTGAAAAGCCTCAATCACCGAGTAAACCTAAGCAGCATTACATGAACCCAAATGCCGCTAAACCAAGCAAACCTGCAAAACGTTCTGGTGGCACATTGAGTCTGAAGAAATAACGCTTCACTGAATGGTAAGATCAAAAAAGGACGCTCATGAGCGTCCTTTTTGCTTGTCTTGTACCGTCCTAAATAAGG
>NZ_MDAW01000050.1:0-206 GCF_002875385.1 Vibrio sp. 10N.222.52.B12
ACGGACGCGGGATGGAGCAGCTTGGTAGCTCGTCGGGCTCATAACCCGAAGGTCGTCGGTTCAAATCCGGCTCCCGCAACCAAATCTAAAGCAGTTTGAAGGTCATTTTTAATGATATTCAGGCCGTCGACGGATGCGCCGCCCGGATAAAATCCCGGCTCCGCAGACAATTCTCTCTTGAGAATATGCGACACTAGCTCAGTTGG
>NZ_MDAW01000051.1:0-1346 GCF_002875385.1 Vibrio sp. 10N.222.52.B12
CACACCTTAGCAAGGCGTTAGTACGGGTTTGACATCAAGCATCATAAGTCTTGGCGTTTTTCTGTTTTGGCGCTCGTCTTTACACCTTTCAGTTAGTGCCTTTCACGTTCTTTCCGGTGGCACTATATGCGGAGTGTTCGCTTTGATTTTACCGTTTACGGCTTCTAACTCTTAGCCTATTTCTTTGGCGCTTCTTCATTTTCGTGGTGGCTTTTGAGAGAATCTTGGTTACTTTTGGTGTGGCTGTTGAAGTACGAGGAAAGAATCCTTTTCTAGTTTGAAGCTAGTGAAAGTAGGGCAGTTCATTGCGTTTTTCTTCTAGCCAACTTTCGTCTCTTAACCGAGTTTAAGTTTTGTAGCTGCCCGTCTCACTTCAGTGTTCAAAGCCTTTCATATCATGCCTCTTTTCAATATCTTGGAGCGCATAAATAGAAGTGGCGCATGTACTAACAAATTGCTTAAGAGTGATTCGTAACGCGTGGCATTTTTACTTTGCGGTGGTTTATGTGATTAAGGCGCTATGCGGTAGCTTTTGTATTGCGTTACTCACACCTTAGCAAGGCGTTATGTGTTACGAGGAATAAATGAAAGAAGAATCTGTTACGGAAATGGCTGCTACGCTGTTAGATAATCCAACGTGGAGTGATCTAGAATACTACGTCGTGGTCATATTGTTGGTTTTGATATTAGGCTCTCTCTTAGCTTTCTTTAAGGCTTTGTATTCAGAGAAGGCGAAGTATTTAGCAATTCAATCTAGTTTGGATACGATCAAACTTCAGACAGAGGTAACAGCTAAGACAACTGAAACAATAAAGAATGACTTGGAGTACAAGTCGTGGAACCGAAAAGAAATCTTACAAGTTCGCAGGACAAAGCTTGAAGAATATGTTCTGTTAATTATGTGCTTATCAGATGTCCTTCATAAGGAAATGGAGAAAAATTTCTTTGGTAAAGACCATTCTTACGATGAGCAGATTTGGCATAAAGCTCAACTAATTCAAAAGCTATATTTTCCTGAATTGGAAGACGAGCATAATGAGCTACGAAAGTCATTTGCTGATTATAAACGTTGGCTCGGAAACGGGATGACTGAAGTCATAGCAAAACGGAAAAGTGGCAACGTGAATGCTAGTGTAAGTGAAGAGCATCTGGATAAATATAGCTCACTCTTGACTTCAATTAATAACAGTACACTGGAAATTGAGAGTAAAGCGAGAGAAATGTCGCGAGAATTCCACACATAACAAAGCATTTAAGAGTGATTCGCAACGCTTGGCAGTTTCGCTTCGCTCAAGTATAGCCAAGCGCCGCTCACACCTTAATGCGGCGTTAGGTTTTTTCGGTAA
>NZ_MDAW01000052.1:0-921 GCF_002875385.1 Vibrio sp. 10N.222.52.B12
CAACTATTGGGGGTCAGTTCATGATGTCCGGCTTTTTGCTATTTAACGTTAGGCTGCAGCCTATGCCGTTAACACTGGAACGCCACTGTGGAATTTGAAATCTTCATCTGGTGTTGAAATCAGTGCTGCTTCGATGCGACCAAATTCCGCCACACGCTCGCTGATGTCTTTACCCGCTATTTGCTCTGCCAGAATCAAGTAATCTTGATAGTGACGCGCTTCTGAGCGCAATAGAGATACATAGAACTTCGCGATATCGTCATCCATGTGCGGAGCCAGTTTGGCGAAACGTTCACACGAGCGAGCTTCGATGTAGGCACCGATGATGAGCTTATCAATCAACGTTTCTGGCTCGTATGTCTTCATGTGCGAAATCAGCGTTTTGGCATAGCGGCTTGCCGGAATGTTTTTGTATTCCACACCACGGCTTTCCATGATTTCTAGAACTTGGTAGAAGTGGTGTAACTCTTCTTTGATCAGCAGAACCATCTTATCAATAAGATCTTGGCTGTATGGTGAATCCGACTTAGCAATGATCGCTTTAGAAATGTTGCTCTTACCTTTTAAAGTCTCGAGTGAGCCAGTTTTGCGGTAAGCGAAGTCCTCATAAGGTTTAAACCAATCAAGTAGGGCAAGTGAGCTTGCGTCGTCTACTGCGTATTTACGGATTAAAAGCATAGCAGACTGACCTGCTTTGAGTTCACACAGTAGGTGATCTACTAAAATCGTTGGCAGGTTTTCCGGTTTCTTTGCTTCCTCAACCCATTTATCTGGGGTGCTGCATTGCAAGAATTGGTTAATGGGAGCAAGAAGGTCCTGATAGGCGTCGAGATTAATCATTTTAGTTCTTAGTACGTTGTATTCTATTTTGGTGTAACCATCGGCATCTTGAGCAAATACATGACCCGTCCTGATATGGGT
>NZ_MDAW01000053.1:0-265 GCF_002875385.1 Vibrio sp. 10N.222.52.B12
CTTTGCTAGAAGTGAATGCCTCACCGGCATTGCCCGTTGCATCATTAAAGCCTTGCAACGTTAACGCCACACTCTTCACTGAATCCGCAACCGACGCGACTTCTGCTGTACCCACCCATTGGGTTTGAGTACCCGATTGTGCTGTCCAGTTGATCGCCGCTGTACCCAGCGTTGAACCTGTCGGTGTGGTAACGCCTTTGTCGAACGTGGCTGTGACGGTCACGCTCTCACCCGCCGCTGCGTACGTTGGGTTAATCGACGTTTG
>NZ_MDAW01000054.1:0-321 GCF_002875385.1 Vibrio sp. 10N.222.52.B12
ATTGAATGTGTATAAATAGAATTTAAAAACAGCTTTCCAGATTAAAAAATTTGCTTGGCGACCATAGCGATTTGGACCCACCTGATTTCCATTCCGAACTCAGAAGTGAAACGAATTAGCGCCGATGGTAGTGTGGGGTTTCCCCATGTGAGAGTAGGACATCGCCAGGCTTTATTTCGCACTTGCTTATTTAATAAGCAAGTCACCATAAAGTTCTAAATTATTTTAGAGTTTTATGTTGACTTTCAAAGTGAAAGGCGTAATATACGCACCTTGCTTAAGTGCTAAGGTACTGAAAGCCAAGCTCTTTAACAATATAGA
>NZ_MDAW01000055.1:0-8259 GCF_002875385.1 Vibrio sp. 10N.222.52.B12
GCGGACCATATAATTAGCCCCAATCCTTTTTACACAAAAAGGGTTGGGGCTTTTTGTTGGATGATACGCCGATATTCGTCTACTTGCTCATTGGATTTAGCTATTTAAATCATAGCTAAAACCAAATTTTCTTCACCGAGTCGGAGTCGTAATATGACTCTATCGGCAGCAAATACTGCAAAAGAATTTTTAAACTTTATACCAATCTCGGTAAGAGAATCGTTCGTTACTACGATTGGTATCATCCTTCTAGGAGCAAGATTATGAACAAACAAGTAAGCCTAATTGGTCTAGACAGCGAACAATCAGCACAACTAGCTCAACAGTTAAATCAACTGCTAGCGCATTACCAAGTGTTGTACATGAACTCTCGCGGTTACCACTGGAACATCAAAGGTGCGCAATTCTTCGAACTGCACGTAAAATTTGAAGAGATTTACACTGATCTACAAACAAAAATCGATGAGCTTGCAGAGCGTATTCTAACTTTGGGTCATACGCCAGCGCACGCATTCAGCAACTACTTGGAAGCAAGTGAAATTAAAGAACATCAAAACGCGACTTCTGGTGAGGAGTGTGTACAAGGTCTGGTTCAAGGCTTTAGCGTTCTACTTCTAAAACAGCGTGAGATTCTACAAAACGCGGGTGAAGCAGATGACGAAGGTACAGCGGCATTGATGGGTGACTACATCCGTGAGCAAGAAAAATTAATGTGGATGCTTAACGCTTACCTACAAGGCTAAGCAGCGCATCACCCAAGCAATCCTTGGGAACGCATGAAACAATCGGGAATAAGTCATAAGGGGCACGTTGGTGCCCCTTTTTTTGTGTGCATGTTTTATGTGTGTGCTTTATTTGCGTGGTAAGGATTCGAAACGGCTCAATAAATCACTGAGTTCATTAAGCGCCAGCGAGGCTGAGTCATTGAAAGTTTCTTGATTACCATGATGCACAAGACAAGACGGCATCTGAGCGTTATACGCTGCCTGTAAGTCGTAAAGGTAATCGCCGACATAAAGCACTTCATCAGGCATCAAACGCCACTCTTTCGCTAACACCTGCAAAGACAAAGGGTCTGGCTTGGGCGGGAAGCATTCACGAGTGATGACTCGCTCCACAGAGATTTGGTTGTGCTCTAGTTTGCGCTGCGTGGCGATTTGGCAGTTGCGCGTCACGATAGCGGTTTTGATTTCATTTTGATGCAAGTGGGCGAGTAATTCATGGCAGCCAATCATTGGAGCAGACTGCTCAGCATCAGAAATCTCGTAATCAAATATCACGTTATGAGCGTGCTCTCGATGATGAGGGTGCTCAAGTGCGTCGACAAAATCCAATAGATCTTCACTCTGCGGACAACCTAGCTGTTGTCGTAATTCGCCGAAGTTCATATCAGAACTCACCAAGGTGTTGTCTAAATCAAACACCACGGCTTTAATTTTATCGAGCTGTAAAGGGAATGGAATCATAATGACCTCGTACAACTTAACCGAACTATCGTTTTAAAAAACAAAAGGTTATTGTTAAGTTTAGATTCTTCTGCTTAGATTGTACGAAAATAAATCAACCATGTATCACAAAACAAGGACGCGCATGATCATTCCTAAACCATTACAAAAAGGCGACACCATCGGCTTTTTCTCGCCATCCTCCCCAGCCACGGTATTTGCACCAGCGCGTTTTGAGCGTGCCAAAGCGTACGTGGAATCACATGGTTACCAGCTAAAAGCAGGCTGCTTAACGGGTAAAACTGATCAATATCGCTCGGGTTCGATTCAAGAGCGAGTAGAAGAATTGAATGCGCTGATTCGTGATCCCGAAGTGCGCTGTATTATGTCGACCATTGGCGGTTACAACAGTAACTCTTTGCTACCTTACATCGACTACGAAGCGCTGAAGAAGGATCCCAAGATCATTGTTGGCTATTCGGATGTGACGGCCCTGCTCATGGGTATTTACGCACAAACTGGCATCGTTACTTTCTATGGTCCTGCTTTGGTGGCGTCACTAGGTGAATTTCCGCCATTGGTGGACGAAACATTCGTTTCGTTCGAATCGATAGTGAATACATTAGTCGGCTTGGAGCATCAATACACAACGCCTCAAGGGTGGACAGATGAATGGATAGAGTGGGGCGAACAAGACCGCGCAAAGCAAACCTTGCAAAACCAGTGGCACTTCAAAGGTGAAGGCAAGATCACAGGGCGTTTGATTGGCGGCAACCTCAATACCATGACGGGCATCTGGGCAAGTGAGTTTATGCCGAGTATCGAACAAGGCGATATTTTGCTGGTGGAAGATTGTTTGCAGGGCATTGAAATGGTCGAACGCTCTTTTGCGCTGCTCAAGCTTTCTGGCGTGTTTGATAAAGTTGGTGCGATTGTGCTCGGCAAGCATGAAAAGTTCAACGATAAAGGCACAGGACGAGCACCTATAGACGTGTTGCTAGAAATGCTTAACGGTCAACCACTACCGATTTTGTATGACTTTGATAGCTGCCATACTCACCCAATGCTTACCGTTCCATTGGGCTCGACCATGACGCTCAATTTTGACAATGAAACGGTGGCAGTAAGTTTAAAGAGCGAGCTTTGTCTGACTAGCTCTTAAGAGAAAGCTATTTCTCCTCAAGACGAAAGATTTTGCCGCTGTCGGTAGAAAAGTAGATATAACCATCGGGGCTGATGGTTATATCTCTTACTCGCTCACCAAGATTCTCCATCAATCTTTTTGATTCGGTGAGCTTGCCATTCTCAATAGAAACCACGTTGATGTGCGCCAGTTTCAATGCACCGGCGAGGATTTTTCCGTCCAACTCAGGGTACTTATCGCCACGGTACAAAATCATGTTACTTGGTGCGATAGAAGGGATGTATACCAGCTTGGGATCTTCCATTCCCGGTAACGACTGAGCTTCCCCGACGTCCAACGGCCCCCAATACTCTTTACCATGAGAGACTTTTGCCCAGCCGTAGTTCGCGCCTTTCTTGATTAGATTAATTTCATCGCCACCGCGTGGCCCATGTTCGATCGACCACAGCTGTTTTGTCGTTTCGTCGTAAAACATGCCTTGTGGGTTGCGGTGCCCGTAACTCCATATCTCAGGGCGAGCTTCGGAAGGTTTGAAAGGGTTGTCTTGCGGAACCGAACCATCAAGGTTGAGTCGAAGAATACTGCCAGCATGGGTTTGAGTGTCTTGCCCATTATCACGTTCGCCACGGTCACCGATTGAGAAGTAAACTTTGTCGTCAATAAATGAAAGTCGACTGCCGTAGTGGCGACCTGTGTCGGTGATGGCATCAGCAACAAAGAGATCTTTCCAACCTACAAGCTGATTGTTTTGCAATTGCGCCGTCGCTAACGCCACCGTATTGCCTTTACTCGTGCGCTTGCTGTAGGTAAAGAAGAGTTGCGGGTTTTGCGTATCGGCATTCGGTGCGAGCGCGACATCCAATAAGCCAGCTTGCCCACTGGTGTTCACATCGGGGACGTTAAACAGCTTTTGAGGTTTGCCTGTGGTGATATCCAGCAACGAAACCGTACCGTTCTTTTCATTGACGATAACGCGATGGTTATCTAAGAACTCGATCCCCCAAGGGATCTGAAATCCATTCGCCACTTCGTTGGCGCGGTATTCGGCAGCGTTGGCAGAAAAGGATAAACAAGCGAGTAGGGCTGCAGCAATCGTTCTCATGGTTCCTTCCATATGAATCGTATTAATGCTTAAAAGCTAACACTAAAAGAGAACGTTTTGCAGAGCATGGATTGTATAAGAATGTAAAAAAATCCCCGATACGAGATCGGGGATTGAATTAAGGCTAGAGAATTGTTTATGTAGCGAGATTACATCGCTTCTTCGAAGATCTTAGAGATTTCTTCGTGAGTTGCTTGTTTAGGGTTAGTGAAACCACAAGCGTCTTTAAGTGCGTTATCTGCTAGTGTTGGGATGTCTTCTAGTTTCGCACCAAGCTCTTTAATACCTGCTGGGATACCCACATCTTTCGCTAGAGTAACGATAGCGTCGATTGCTGCCGCTGCACCTGCTTCAGCAGGCATGCCTTCTACGTTTACACCCATTGCTTTTGCTACATCACGTAGACGCTCAGGACATACTTGCGCGTTGTAACGCTGTACGTGAGGTAGAAGAATCGCGTTACAAACACCGTGTGGAAGGTCGTAGAAACCACCTAGCTGGTGTGCCATTGCGTGTACGTAACCTAGAGACGCGTTGTTGAACGCCATACCCGCCATGAACTGTGCGTATGCCATTTGTTCACGAGCTTCTAGATCTTCACCGTTTTTCACGGCTGTGCGTAGGTAAGCTTGGATAAGCTCAATCGCTTTGATTGCTACCGCATCAGTGATTGGTGTTGCCGCGATAGATACGTAAGCTTCAATCGCGTGAGTTAGCGCATCCATACCTGTTGCCGCAGTTAGCGAAGCAGGTTTAGCTAGCATTAGCTCTGGATCGTTTACAGAGATAAGCGGTGTTGTGTGCTTATCAACGATAGCCATCTTGATGTGACGCTCTTCGTCAGTGATGATGCAGAAACGCGTCATTTCAGATGCAGTACCCGCAGTCGTGTTGATTGCGATAAGTGGCATCATTGGTTTTGCAGATTGGTCTACGCCTTCGTAATCTGCGATTTTGCCGCCGTTAGAGGCAACAAGTGCGATACCTTTCGCACAGTCGTGTGGTGAACCACCGCCTAGAGAGATAACGAAATCACATTCGTTATCAGTAAGAAGTGCCAAGCCGTCGTTAACGTTGCTGATAGTAGGGTTTGGTTGAGTGCCATCGAACACAACAGTTGCTACATCGCGTTCTGTTAGTAGATCTTGAACCTGCTTTACTACACCGATTTGGTTAAGAATCTTATCCGTAACAATCAAACCTTTTTTAAAGCCTTGAGATTGGATGCTGTCTGCTGCGTCTTTCAGACAACCAGCGCCCATTAGGTTTACGGTAGGGATAAAAAATGCACTTGTCATATTGGATTGCTCCGTCGTTATTTTTAATAATCTTTCTTAATCTGTCATTTACTCTTGCATACCCCGTTCTTGATTTAGATTGATCTAGAACAAGTTTAACCCCTTAGGGGTATCTTGAGGGCTGAAAGTGTGATGATAGTCTTGTTGCACAGTGAGGTGGTGCAACACCTACTTAACGTAGCTGAAATATCTCATTTATCACGCAAACGATTGGCAAAAATAACAAGATTCGTACGGTTTATCTCTCAATTCGACTAAAGTATAAAAAATCCCCATTAATATGTAGTCTATCAATGGGGATTCGTATGGTGTGTTTTAAGCAAACGTTTTCGATTTAGGCGATTTTAACTAACTTATCTACTAGTTTTTCAATGCCTGACGCGGCTTGGGAGATATTCTCCGCTAACATATAAGCTGGTGTTGAAAGCACGTTGTGTTTTTCATCGAAATGGATTTCATCCACCTGACAATTGACGTGCTCCCCCCCCATATGACCGAATGCTGCTGCAGTGGCTTCATCGTTACCAATGGTGCCTTTCACACCTTGATCGTAAATCATCGGGATAATAGTTGGTGCGATGCATAAATACCCTGCAGGTTTGCCCGCTTGAGCGAATGCACGACACGCTTGGGCGACGTGAGTATTAATCGAACACTCTGCGCCTGAGACGGCGAAGTCGGTTAAGTTTTTCGCGGCACCAAATCCACCGGGAAGCAGTAGGGCATCGTATTCATCAACGTTAAGTTTGGCGACATCGTCAATGTTACCGCGAGCGATACGAGCTGATTCGATCAAGACGTTGCGTGTTTCATCCATTTCGTCACCAGTTAGGTGATTGATGACGTGGAGTTGGTCAATGTTAGGTGCAAAGCAGTGCCAAGTTGCACCTGCTTTCTCGATGGCGTAGAGCGCCAATACTGCTTCGTGGATCTCAGAACCGTCGTAAACGCCTGAACCACTTAAAATGACTGCGACTTTTTTCATGATTGGATTCCTTTACTCTGAGCGTTCCTTAGATTGTTCTTCACTATCTAGACCATGCGTTTCCAAATGTGTTTCAACGTTTTCACTTTCGTCGTCTTCCTCATAGTAGCGCACAACAAACGGTGTCAGCATGACACTCGAAGGCAGAAAATGTTTCATATCGACTCCAACCGCTTAATAGAGTGGTTTTTATACCGATTTTGGAAAAAGAGTACGTTGAAGCGGATCATTTTTGAGTTAAGCTGCAGTTTCCTTTAGCATTCATGAGCAGTAGGTCACATAGATAATATGCAATCCTATCAGTTTCGTTTCACCCTTTATGGTTGTATCGCCATTCTCTCTTGGAGCTGTTTGCTAGGCATCGCAAGATTGGTGACAGAAAGTCTAGGGCCCGTGGGCGGATCAGCCATGCTGTATTCTCTGAGCTCCATTTTTCTGTTGATTGTGGTTGGCATTCCAAAACTGTCGTATTTCTCACCCAAGTATTTGGTTCTCGGTGGGGCGATGTTCGTCTGCTACGAGATCTTCCTCGCGTTGGCATTGGGCTATTCCAATTCTCGCTCTCAGGCGATTGAAGTTTCGATCGTCAATTATCTCTGGCCGGCACTAACGGTTTTGTTTGCGGTATTGGGCAGTAACAAAAAGCCGAACTGGCTACTGTACCCGGCAGTTATGTTGGCATTTATTGGTGTCGCTTGGACGGTCAGTGGTGATAACGGTTTATCGCCAACGCAGTTATTGGCGAACATCAGCAGCAATCCGATTGTTTACTTCATGGCATTTGCAGGCGCAGTCATCTGGGCTGTGTATTGCAATCTGACTCAAAGACAACAATCGAAGCACAACGCGATTACTTTGTTCTTTATCGCGACAGCCATCTCTTTGTGGATCAAATACGCCTTTACTGATGAGCCGCCAATGGCATTCAGTTGGGAAGCGATGGGGTACTTAGTGGCTTCTGCAGCTTTAATGGCTGGTGGTTATGGGTTGTGGAATATCGCGATTGTTGGCGGCAATATGGTGTTTCTCGCAACCTTGTCTTACTTTACGCCGATTTTCTCTGCTCTGTTTTCTTCGATTATTCTGGGTGTCACTCTAAGCCACAGCTTCTGGCAAGGAGTCGTAATGGTAACGGTTGGTTCGTTGATGTGTTGGCTGGTCACTAAAGAGAAGCGCAAAGCGGCTGGATAAGTTTTCTGTAGGAGAGGGCAAGTTTACAAGCCACAGTTCAATGTACCAACCCCTCCTAACCTCCCCTTGTATTTGGCATTTAAGCTCTCAACACCCCGAGCCAAAGGGGAGGGACTGGTCTCGCATCCAAGATCAATCCATCGCTCATCGTTAGCATTCGCAGGGTCAGTAGAGGAGTGGCGATCTTAAGTTAGCAAAGAATAGCTCTCCCCCTTTATCGCTACATTCAAATGCGAAGCAATTTCAGTCAATAAAAGGGAGAGCTGGTGGGGGCAAGTTCACAAGCCACAGTTCAATGTACCAACCCCTCCTAACCTCCCCTTGTATTTGGCGTCTAAGCTCTCAACACTCCGAGTCAAAGGGGAGGGACTCGTCCTACATCTGAGGTTAGTCCATTGCGCACTATTAGTATTCGCAGGGTCAGTAGAGGAGTGGCGAGCTTAAGTTAGCAAAGAATAGCTCTCCTCCATGAACGCCGCGTCCAAACACGAAGCAATTTCAGTCAATAAAAGGGAGAGCTGGTGGGGGCAAGTTCACAAGCCACAGTTCAATGTACCAACCCCTCCTAACCTCCCCTTGTATTTGGCATCTAAGCTCTCAACACCCCGAGTCAAAGGGGAGGGACTCGTCCTACATCTGAGGTTAGTCTATTGCGCACCATGAGCATTCGCGGGAGCAGTAGAGGAGTGGCGATCTTAAGTTAGCAAAGAATAACTCTCCTCCTTTATCGCTGTATTCAAATGCGAAGCAACTCAAGTCGATAAAGGGGGAGTTGCAAGTTCACAAGCAACAGTTCAATGTACCAACCCCTCCTAACCTGCCCTTGTATTTGGCATCTAAGCTCTCAACACCCCGAGTCAAAGGGGAGGGACTGGTTCTACATCCGAGGTTAGTCCATTGTGTACTATTAGCATTCGCAGGGTCAGTAGAGGAGTGGCGATCTTAAGTTAGCAAAGAATAGCCCTCCCCCTTAATCGCCGTATTCAAATGCGAAGCAACTCAAGTCGATAAAGGGGGAGTTGGAGGGGGTTGTAAGTGCATCAATCGAAGAAATAAAAAAGCTCCCAAGATTGGGCAATGTAGATCAGATAAGG
>NZ_MDAW01000056.1:0-3371 GCF_002875385.1 Vibrio sp. 10N.222.52.B12
ACCCATATCAGGACGGGTCAACTAATCGCTACTTTATTTCTTTGGGTGAGTTGCGTAGTGTTAACCGTTCAGAAAAAAAAATCATAAAAACAAAAAGGACCTTTTATGCTGCTGGAATTTGCTCTCTTGTTTGCTGCAGGCGTCGTGGGTGGGATCATGAACTCCGTCGCCGGTGGTGGCAGCTTCATAACCTTTCCTGCCTTGATGGCGGTTGGCGTGCCTCCCATTATGGCGAACGCGACGAATACCTATGCTTCTTGCGCAGGCTACATCAGTGGTGCAATCGGTTTTCGCGAAGAAATCATGAAGAACAAGCAAGAACTGGCTTTCACTATCTCTTTCAGTTTGATTGGTGGCGCTGTCGGCGCTTACCTTTTGCTGAACACGCCAGAATCTGTTTTTCTTGAAGCGATTCCATGGCTATTGTTATTCGCAACCGTACTTTTTTTAACTGGCTCACGCATGACTGCGTTGATTAAATCTCTGACCAAGGAGACCAAACACGCCGGCATTTTAGGCGTAATTGCTTTGAGCCTGCTTTTAGTTGGAGTTTCGGCCTACGGTGGTTTCTTTAACGCGGGATTAGGCGTGATCGTGTTGAGTTATTTAGTGGTTGCAGGACACCAAGACATCAACTTAATGAACGGGCTTAAGCTGCTCGTTTCGACCTGTGTTTCTCTGATTGCTATCGTGATTTTTGTTGCTAACGGTTCAATCGATTGGACCAAAGGCAGCGTTGTGATGGTTGGCACATTAGTGGGCGGCTACTTGGCAGCACGTGTGTCTCGCCAGTTGAATCCCAGCCACGTAAAAGGCTTTGTTGCCCTTTCTTCTATCGCCATCACTATCTACTTTTTTATCGATGTATATATGTAAAAAGAACATGGCTATTGCTAACATTTTAATACGCAATCAATTGCTATTTCTTTAGAAAACATTAGAAACAAGTTAATTATGTAAACCTTAATTACTCATTAAATTAAAGTTGTTCATACTAAAAAACACCAACTAAAGCATTATAAGTTAAAAAATCTGGATAGAAACTCCTTGCATAATCACGGATTTATTATGTGAACGTATATAACATTTTCCCAGTATATACATTAACAACCTCACAATTATTGCACGTTTACATTTTTAATTTATATTAGTTATGTAAGCATAATAATGTATCTAACTACTATAACTCACAGAATTAAATATGAAGTATATTCAGATCCAAGAAAAGTTATGGTCAAGCTCAATAGCTTGGTACACCAACGACTTTAAACTATCTGTCCTACCTCTTTTTTCTATTCTCTAGTCTCATCTTACTAACCATCGGTAAGAAGGTTGGTCGATCCTTATTACGTTTATTTTCTTAGCACTTCCTTTATTAAATATAAAAATATTAAAGGCTAGCTTCGCACGTCTATATAAAATAAGAGACTTAATTATGGAAAACTTTAAACATTTGCCAGAACCATTCCGCATTCGCGTCGTAGAACCAGTAAAAACCACCACACGTGAATACCGAGAACAAGCCATTCAAAAAGCAGGCATGAACCCATTCCTGCTCGATAGTGAAGATGTGTTTATCGACCTACTCACCGACAGTGGTACTGGTGCTATTACCCAACAAATGCAAGCTGCAATGTTGATGGGTGATGAGGCGTATAGCGGAAGTCGTAGTTACTATGCCCTAGCCAACGCGGTTAAAGACATTTTCGGCTATGAGCTGACCATCCCGACCCACCAGGGCCGCGGTGCAGAGCAGATTTACATCCCAATACTCATCAAAAAGCGTGAGCAGGAAAAAGGCTTAGATCGCTCAAAAATGGTGGCCCTATCCAATTACTTCTTCGATACAACGCAAGGCCATACGCAAGTGAATTGCTGCGTTGCCAAAAACGTTTATACCGAAGAGGCGTTCGATACGTCCGTCACTGCTGACTTCAAAGGTAACTTTGATCTAGAGAAATTAGAACACGCAATATTAGAGGCGGGAGCAGAAAACGTCCCTTACATTGTCAGCACTATCACATGTAACTCAGCCGGTGGTCAGCCTGTTTCTATTGCCAACCTAAAAGCCGTTTATGAGATAGCTCAACGCTACGACATCCCTGTCATCATGGATTCTGCACGTTACGCCGAGAACGCGTACTTTGTACAACAGCGTGAGCCTGAATATAAAGACTGGACCATCGCAGAGATCACCAAAGAGACTTACAAATACGCTGATGCCCTTGCGATGTCTGCGAAAAAAGATGCAATGGTACAAATGGGAGGTCTGTTGTGTTTCAAAGATGACTCAATGATGGATGTGTATACCGAGAGCCGAACTTTGTGTGTCGTGCAAGAAGGATTTCCTACTTACGGCGGCTTAGAAGGCGGTGCCATGGAACGCCTTGCTGTGGGATTGTATGATGGCATGCGCACTGAGTGGTTGGAATACCGCATTGGACAAGTCCAATACTTGGTGGATGGCTTAGAAGCCATTGGCGTAGTCTGCCAACAAGCGGGCGGCCATGCAGCATTTGTTGACGCCGGAAAATTACTCCCACACATTCCTTCAGAGCAGTTCCCCGCTCATGCGCTCGCCTGCGAACTGTATAAAGTAGCGGGCATCCGTGCGGTTGAAATCGGTTCTTTGTTGCTTGGCAGAGATCCCGCTACCGGCATACAACATCCGTGTCCCGCAGAACTGTT
This sequence comes from Vibrio sp. 10N.222.52.B12, assembly GCF_002875385.1. Taxonomy (NCBI): domain Bacteria; kingdom Pseudomonadati; phylum Pseudomonadota; class Gammaproteobacteria; order Vibrionales; family Vibrionaceae; genus Vibrio; species Vibrio sp. 10N.222.52.B12. The sequence goes on from NZ_MDAW01000056.1 coordinate 2,689, forward strand.
ACGTCTTACCATTCCTCGCGCTACTTACACGCAAACCCATATGGACTTTGTCATAGAAGCTTTCCAAAAAGTGAAAGAGAACGCTCAAAACGTAAAAGGCTTGAATTTCACTTATGAACCAAAAGTACTACGTCACTTTACTGCTCGCTTAAAAGAGGTCTAAAAGACACTCGCGCATCGATAATTAGATGCGCGAGATTCCTTTCTTACACGTTATTTGGTTTGAGTTTATTCATTTCATTTACAGGAATATAAACATGGAAAAGAAACCGTCCTTATTTGGCGGCGCTTGTATAATTGCAAGTGTTTGCGTAGGTGCAGGAATGCTCGGATTACCAAGTGCTGGAGCCGGCGCTTGGACAACCTGGAGTATTATTGCCATTTTAGTAACCATGATCATGATGACAATATCAGGATGGATGCTTTTAGAATCTTTTAAGCGATATGATTTAAAAGTATCTTTTAATACTGTCACGCAAGACGTTCTTGGCAATAGAGTAAATATTTTAAATAATATCGCAGTTTATTTTGTTGGAGGCATATTACTTTATGCTTATATCACATCATCAGGTCTGATCATTGAAGGTATCCTTGGTATTAACAGTAAAGTTTCCTCTGTTTTATTTGTCGCTATATTTTCTTTATTTGTTTGGCATTCAACACGGCTTTGTTGCGTAAATCGG
>NZ_MDAW01000057.1:0-672 GCF_002875385.1 Vibrio sp. 10N.222.52.B12
CGAGGCTTTTTTCATTTCTGATGCTTGGAAATAACTTAAAGTATTTGAATTAACCTCTTAGCCAAACATTAGCACCGATAACAACGATAACAACGATAACAGTTAATTACTCTTTTATTATTCAATTCCGAATAAATCTTTCTAGAACATCTAACCACTCTCTGAATATCTATAGAAGTTTGTTAAGCCTGCTTGTCGTACCCCTATTGATACAGGACTTTTGTTAACAGAAGTGCGTTTCTATTCGCTACTGTCTTCAATGTGAGTTAGCGCTTTTAAGCGGTCTCTGACTTACTGCTGATTAATATGACTACTTTGCTTTAGCTTTTACAATAAACGTTATTTAAGCGTTGTATGGAGCTTTCCTCCATCGAGCTGAGTACATAACGTCAGATAGCTCATGTATTCGTATATTCTCTATATCTATCCAATATAGTTATGTTCTGCGAGTGTCGAACTGTCTTCCTAGATATTGAGGTTCAACAAATCTGCTTTGCAGAAAATGATTGAAGTAGCTTCACTTGGTTATCAATGAGATAAGAAGTCTCGTGGTTATGAGTGACAAAAGCCATCGGTGATGGAGTCTCGTTGCTTTTAGGTGGTAGAGAAACGTTCGCGTTGAAACTATGAAGAGTTTTGATAAATTGCAGGTAATAAAAAAGGTTCATCGCG
>NZ_MDAW01000058.1:0-3241 GCF_002875385.1 Vibrio sp. 10N.222.52.B12
AACCAAAATTACACATAACGCCATGTTAAGGGGTGAGCAACGCAATACCGGTGTTGCTGCAAACCACCTTAATCACAAAAATCAACGCATAGTGAAAATGCTACGCGTTGCGAATCCCTCTTAAACATTTTGTTAGTTGCCAGACCCAACCTGCTGATTTTATGTCAGCTTGAACTTTGCAAACATCAAATTTAATGTGCTTTGATGCATTAACGTCAGGCGCAGTTTCAAAGCGGCTACTCAATGAAACCACGTAGAACATACAACGCCGCAGAAAACGGACTAACAACACCAAAAAACGCTTTTGTACCGATAATCTCGCAATGCGGAGGTTCAACAAAGTCACTGAAACCACGTGAACTTTACACACCAGAGAAAACGTCATTTCAGCGAGCAATTCAGCTTTTGAAAAGACAAATTCACAGAGCAAGTTTTCAGCAAGCAATGTCGTTTCGATTGTACAAACTGCCTCAAAAACAAAGAAGTAAGTGAGCTTTCATTTGCCCAAAAACTGAACCTGAAAAATGATAGTAGCAAACCGAGATTAACCAGTTTTAACCTAGAAACTCACTTCTAGATTTTAACACTTCTAGCCTTAAACCTTTTGATTTGGTTACGTTTATCCGATTGGCAACTAACGCCCTGTTAAGGTGTGAGCAACACAATACCGAAGTTCCCGCATGCCACCTTAAACGCTAAACGCAACGCATAGCAAAAATGCCAAGCGTTGCGAATCACTCTTAAACAGATTGTTATACGCGCTTTCGCCTAATCGTGTTTAGTAACGCAATTTTGAGTCTCTCTGAAAGGTCAACACTATCTTTAAACACAACTATTTGCTTGGTTCTTAGATCAAAAGGAATTTCATCTATCCCTTTGCTTATGATAATGACGGGCTTACCTAAAGCATGAGCTAAACCTAACTCATAGAATACGTTAGGGTTTTTACCGCTGATATTTGCAATAATCAATTCTGACTCACATATCTTTTTAAGGATGTGACTAAGAATGTCTCCCTCAATGAAACTTTCATCTCCTCGAGCAACGTCAAAACCAAACTCATGACAAACTTTATCGATGATATAAAACTCGTCTTCGTACATAGTGTGGAATGGAGTTAAGATAAAAGCCTGATCTTTTTTAATACGTAATTCATCTTTCTCTATCCCCATACCATTGAGGAACTTAAAAGGGTCAACTATCGAACTCTCGAAATAGTTATCAGCCTTATTAATTGAGGACTTAACAAGTAAGTGATTTGAATCAACCCAACGTTCCTCTTTAGCAACTAAACGTTCGTTTAGAGAGTAGATTTTTGCCTCAAAGTTAGCGCGAAGCATTTCAATCTCAGCACGGTTTCTGTCTTCATTATACTTCTGAGAAAGCTGATTTGAGCGGTAGTTGCTTAGTAAAGCAACTAGTACTGCGACTATAGACAATGTCGGCAGGATTATTGAAAGGATATCACCAAATTCCATATTTACACCAACTCAATTGCGTTCTTTAATGCGTAAATGCATATGCCATAATTAACTGTTGCCAAGCCAGCAACCCACCAATAACTGCTGCTCTCGAAGCACTTACAGCTTTTTCGCCAAATCAACACAGCGACACAAACGAGGAAGATGTAAAATCCGAATTGAGTAATACCATTCTCAAAGTGCTCTGGTGACGAGATCGTGTAGGCTGCAATAAACGATGTAGCGAGAACAAAGACATCTACAGGCAATTCTAAGACTGCGTATATCGATGCAGGTAAGTCCACATTACGATCTATTGACATTTTCAAAATAAATGACATGCCAAGTATGATACTAGGTAGTATGACGTCAATATTTTCCATATATTTTTCAGCTAGTTAAAATTGAGGCGGATTATATCACCTTTTAGTTTATGAGCAACAAAGCGTATAACGCCCTGTTAAGGTGTGAGCAACGCAATGCAAAAGCCGCCGCATACCACCTTAAACACTAAAACCAACGCATAGTAAAAATGCCACGCGTTGCGAATCACCCTTAAACAGTTTGTCATGTTGTATTCTTAACAATATGGGAGCTAATACATGAGTAAGGAATGATAAACACCCACCACAACAATTCGTGCGTTTGAACTTAAAGAGCAATTTGTTACATGCTTTCTAAAAGGGTTATGCTTAATCGACTTGCTTCATAGATACTTCAACTTCATCTAGGTAACTTAACACACCATCAAGAGGCATCGAGTAACTTGGACCTTCAAAAGCGCTTTGTTTAAAGTGCACTAAATATTTTTTATTAGACTCTAAGTAGTGTCCACCCAGAACAGCCTTACCACCACATTGAACTAACTCCCTAAACTTGAAGTAGTCCCTTCGATTGAAATGATAAGTCATCGGCATACCGTGTTCAGCCATCAATTTAAATGAAATAAAGCTCATTTTTTATCTTATACCTATATTTGGAGTTGTTTTATGGTTATAACCAAACGTAATAACCATTGAAGTATATCTCGAAATACAGACAGTTATAACTTCATTTATGCATATGCAAGTCGTGTTTGTCGCACAACCGAGGACCAAAATAGGCAGCTACAACATAACGCCCTGTTAAGGTGTGAGCAATGCAATGCCGAAGCCTCCGCATGCCACCTTAAACACTAAATGCAACGCAAGGTAAAAATGCCACGCGTTGCGAATCACTCTTGAACAGTTTGTTATACCGCTTTCTGCCATACTACACTTGAAACAATTTGAGCTTTATCATTTTAAAACGATACGTATAATCCCTGCTCGTTTTCTTACACACTAAGTAAAGAGTATCAGCATGTCTAAGCTGTTTTTTAAAGGTCGAATCGAAACTCGACAAAATCACGTAATGTCAGGCTACAACGTTAATCGTGACGTCAAAGCTGGTACAAAAGAAGCCCCGATAAATATCGTGGTCCAGACAGAATTACGTAAGCAAGAAATCGAAGCTATTGCTCAAGAGTACTCGATCATCGCAAACATCACTGTAAATGAAAGCCAAGATGAAAATACGATCGAATTAGATACGCTCCTGCGCAAAGCGAAAACAACGGTATTTGAAAAAAAACCAAACAGAAACGCCCCTTGCAGTTGTGGCAGCGGCAAAAAATACAAGAAGTGCTGCGCTTAGAATCCCAATACCGCCCTCACACGGCGGTATAACGCCCTGCTAAGGGGTGAGCAACGCAATACCTAAGCCGCCGCAAACCACCTTAATCACTAAAATCAACGCATAGT
>NZ_MDAW01000058.1:3287-5594 GCF_002875385.1 Vibrio sp. 10N.222.52.B12
ACAATTTTAAGCCGAACTAAACTTTGCGAACAACAAACTTTATGTGTTTTGATGCATTTAAGTCAGGCGTAGTTTCAAAGCGCCTACTCAATGAAACCACTTGGAACATAAAACGTCGTAGAAAACGGACTGACAACACCAACAAGCGCTTTTGGAAAACCAATCTCACAGTGCGGACTTTCAACCAAGTCACTGAAACCACGTGGAACTTACCACACCAGAGAAAACGTCATTTCAGCGAGTAAATCGGCTTTTGTACCGACAAACTCACCGAGCGGAGTTGCAACCAAAAACAGACTCTCGATTGCCCTGCTCTGTAAGCACCAAAGAACAAAACAACCGCTAGAACAGTTACAAAACTTTGGACTTAAAACAGCTAAAACTAAGTTCTGATGATCGAAGATTAATAGGTGTACCAAGCAAACAGCTGCTAAATATTAAGCTCAGAAACATGATTTTGATTGCTAGCTTTTTCTGGCGACTAACGCCCTGTTAAGGTGTGAGCAACGCAATACCAAAGCTCCCGCATACCACCTTAATCATTAAAACCAACGCATAGTAAAAATGCCACGCGTTGCGAATCACTCTTAAACAGTTTGTTAGCCGCTCATTCCCATAGGTTACTGCTTGCTCAATAGGAACTTACGCAACTCTCTCTCTGCACGCATAACAAACAGAATAAACACTTTGTCACCGTCTTGTTTATAGAAAACACGACATGGATTAACGACAACTTCACGATAACTTAAATGTTCTAGCTCGGGTGGAATACGACCTGACTCTGGGAAAGTTTGCAGGCGTTCGACTTTGGAGAAGATCGTTTGCACTAACTGCTTTGCAGCTACGATATTTTCAAGTGCGATGTATTCAGCGATATCGTTGAGGTCAGATAACGCTGGCTCAGTCCAGATTATTTCAGCCATTTTGACATTTTGTCCTTGGCTTCATCGTGACTCACCACTTTACCGTCAGCTAATGCACGTTCACCTCGTGCAATCCCCTCCAGAATCGCCAAGCGATTTTGCATAAACTCGTAATCATCAACATCAACCAGATATGCCGATGGCTTACCATGTTCAGTAATTAACACTGGTTCTTTGGTGTCGTGGAGATCGGCGAGGATCTTAGTTGCTTGACGTTTAAGTGATGTAACTAGTTCTACTTTCATGAGAGCTGCTCCAAAGGAATACTAAAGTGATACTATTCTATCACTTTGAGTATAGCAAGCTCCATGACGGCTAACGCCTTGCTAAGGTGTGAGTAACGCAATATAAAAGCTACCGCACAGCGCCTTAATCACCATAAGCCACCGCATAGTAAAAATGCCACGCGTTACGAATCACTCTTAAGCAATTTGTTAGTACATGCGCTACTTCTATTTATGCGCTCCAAGATATTGAAAAGTGGCATGATATGAAAGACTTTGAACACTGAAGTGAGACGGGCAGCTACAAAACTTTACCCCGATTGAAAGACGGAAGTTGGCTTGAAGAAAAACGCACTGAGCTGCCCTACTTTCGATGGATTCAAATTAGAAAAGGATTCGTTCCCCGCACTTCAACAGCTACACCAAAAGTAACCGAGGTTCTCTCAAAAGCCACCACAAAAATGAAGAAGCACCAATGAAATAGGCTAAGAGTTAGAAACCGTAAACGATGAAATCAAAGCGAACACTCCGCATATAGTGCCACCGGAAAGAACGTGAAAGGCACAAACTGAAAGGTGTAAAGACGAGCGCCAAAACAGATAAACACCAAAACTTATGACCTTTGATGTCAAACCCGTACTAACGCCCTGTTAAGGGGTGAGCAACGCAATACCGAAGCCGCAGCAAACCACCTTAATCACTAAAACTAACGCATAGTGAAAATGCCACGCGTTGCGAATCCCTCTTGAACAGTTTGTTATGTTTGTTGCCTAGTTTGATACCAAAGCTTTCAGCATACCCAACTGCTCATCAGAATTGAAAACTCCTTGCTCTAAAGCAGATGTAAATAACGGAACCCAATCTACAGCGTTTAGGTCAGCGGGACGCATAGCTTGTCTTCCATCTTTCCACCAAGCTAGACGAATCTCTTCTTGACCACCTTTAACAAAAATTCGCTCCAAACAAATTGAATTGTTTTCTTCTTTCTCCCAAGCACATGCGAGAACATAGCAATAATCAGTTGTTTTAAGAGCTAACTTTTTAGCTTCTTCCTCTGTCATTTTTCCTCCAAAGACATAACGCCCTGTTAAGGTGTGAGCAACGCAATATCGATGCTTCCGCATACCACCTTAAACACTAAAATCAACGCATAGTAAAAA
>NZ_MDAW01000059.1:0-2594 GCF_002875385.1 Vibrio sp. 10N.222.52.B12
GGCGGACCATACATTTTTTACTATTTGGTTAACGTTCAAAAAGTAGATGAACAGACGTAAACCTTATCTACGCCGTTTTAAAAGTTGCCATCTGTTGATTCAGCTCGGTAACTTGCTCTTTTACTTGCAATGATGTCTCTGATGCACGTTGGCTGTTATTCGAAACCTCATCCACTGATTGAGTAATACCGGACATCAATCCAGTGATCGAATTGGTCGCATGAGATTGCTGCTCTGCCGCTGCCGCAAGTTCTGCCATTTGTTCATTCAAAGAACCAATTTGCTCGGTCGTGACGAGCAAACGAGTTACCGCTTTTTCAATGTGCTCAGCGCCCTGCTCCGCAAGTGATTGACTGTGTTCAATCTCCTCAACCACCGAATTGGTCGAGCGTTGAATCGCATTGATGATGCCGTTGATTTCTGTCGTCGATTGAGTAGTGCGCGTCGCTAACATACGTACTTCGTCTGCCACGACCGCAAAACCTCGTCCTTGGTCGCCCGCTCGCGCTGCTTCTATCGCGGCATTCAATGCCAGTAAGTTAGTTTGCTCTGCCAAGCCTTCAATCACTTCCGTAACTCGGCCAATGGCTTCGCTCTCTTTGCTTAACTGCGTCACTTGCGTGCTCGCGGTTTCAATGCTGCCATGTAAGCTTTCCATGGTGACTTTGTTTTGCTCTAGTGCATCGCGACCTTGTTCAATCTCGCCTTTTGAATCAGAAAGCTTCTGCACCGATTGATTGGCTTGATCTAGGGTGTTACGCGCGGCTAAAGCGATTTCATCCAATTGGCTTCCCATTTCAACAATGCTGGTCTGTTGCTGTTCCACATTCGATGAGGTGACTTGCGCCGATTCCAACAAAGCCCCCATACTGGTATCCACTTGGTGCGCTTTCTCACTCACCCCTGCCACGATGCTCGCTAACGATTGGTTCATGCGGTTAATCGAATCGGTAAGGTCTGCCAATTCATCTTTCCCAACAACAGTGAGCGGAGGCTGAGAAACATCCCCTGAAGCAATCGTCTTGGCTCGCTCCGATAAGTTTTTCACTCGGCGACCAATGGTATTGCCCATGTATTTTGAAATCGCTACTGCGGCAAACAAAACCAATGCCGCAGCAATCAACATAGTGGTGAGAACGTTCTTGATCGACTGATTAATACCCTGTCCGCTTTGATCTGCACGACTTTGTTGAGCCAATACGATCGTTTCTAAGCTTTGGTCTAGTGCATCCGCTGCTGGCAACAGTTCATTCGCCATTAACAAGTTTGATTCATTCCACTCTGGCGATTGACGCAATGCAATTACCTGCTCTGCTAAAGGAAAGTACAGCTGCTGCATTTCCTTAAACAGGGACCACAATGATTGGTCGTTATCAGTCAGTCTGTCGAGTTTACTGTCGATTTCCGCCACGGACTGATTGTGGTACTTAATCAAGTCGTGGTATTTGTCCAGATGATCTTGCTGCCCGTACAACAGGAAATCTCGCAAAGCAGACAGAGCATTGGCGAGCGAGGTATAGCTGTCGGCGTAGACTTTAAACAGACGCTTTCTGTCTCCACCAAATGGGTTTCCTGACTCTTCATTGATTAAGCTTTGAAGCTGATCAAGTGCCACTTCTGCAATGGGTGCCGCTTCGTTAATAAAGAGGTTATGCGCGGGTAAGTTCTCATCACTGTGGCTAAGTTCAATCAGCTTGTTTAGAGAAACTTTTACCGCATCCCACTGGCTTTGAATCGCTTGAAAATCCTGTTCAGAGATCAAAGCCTGCAAAGTCGGAAGCGACTCGTCTGTAGATGCCATGATATTGCGCACGTCCTCACTCAGACGTGCGCTCACCTCTTCATCGCCACCTAGCAACATGTAGGCTCGAATAGAAGACAGCGACGCTTGAACGGACTGTTGGATACCGCGACTGGTGTCGACGGTCGGTAAATCGGATTTAAGTAACGAAGAGGCGTATTGCTCTACGGTGGTGACGTTGCGATACGTGAATACCGCTGATGCCATAAAAAGTACGGCTAGCAGCACAAAACTGAGCTGCAACTTCCCTGATATCGTAAGGTTCATCCATAAACTCCTGACAACGATGAGCCTTAAATATAACGATGTTTACAAAAATGTTAAATACAGGTATCAAAAGTTACTAAGAAAACCATGTAAACCACTATTTCAAGCCAAGAAATGGGACTTATTCGAAGTATGGTATGCGCTCACTACGTAAAATCAGATAATTAACGTAAGTCGTTTCTAAGCAGTCTTGCTCCCACAGAGAAAGAATCCGTTTGGTGGCAAAGTAGTAATCTTTGTTACGCAGTAGCACGCCCACCGTACGACTGAGCTGCTCAAAGCGCTGTTGCTCATTAGCAGAGATGTAATTGTCTTTATTTTGAATGATGGGCGCCAATCCATCGGCAAACCAGTTGTTCAGAATTTCACGCATCTCAAGTTCCGACTCCGGCACATCGATACTCGACAACTCACGATGCTGTGGTGGTGGCACTATGTACTTCGATGCTTTTGGCGAACTGACATAACGGTACATGTCGCTCCTCCTTGTGATTCATTCTTTAACTAACTAACCTGAGATCGGTTT